>NZ_VMLT01000088.1:0-15189 GCF_013276815.1 Streptococcus sp. 1055
ACGAAGTCAGTAACCATACATGCGGCAAGACTACGTTGACGCGGTTTGAAGAGATTTTCGAAGAGTATTAAATAGAGGTCGCTTCCATCTTCTCCCATCCTAGCTCTCGGTAACTACAGTCACCAACAACCTCTACGCTAAACTGGCCGTTCTCATATTCAAGGATCGTCACGCTACCATTATCGAGGCCATGCGGATGCATACCATTGATCAGATAAACAATGGTTCCAATGGTCATTCCATGGCTGACGACAAGGGCGTTGCCCCCGCCTTGTTCTTCCATTTCTCTGGCAATCGCTTCAAAACCTTCCTTGATTCGACCACTGAGTTTTTCCCATCCTTCAGCCCAACCAGCTGTATCAACCTCTACCAAGCCCTCAGCCAGTTCCGCATAAGATAATTGGTGAACGTGGTCCACATTAAAGATACGAGGAATAATGCCCATGAAAAGATCGCCATCGTAGGCTCCATCAAAGCTACCAAAACACCATTCTCTGATACGCTTGTCCATGCGATAAGGGATTTTCCCTTGCAGTCCAAGCTCCTCAAGTATAATTCCCATAGTCTGAATGGTGCGACCAGAATCACTGGAATAAGCGCGCTCAAACTGTAGACCAGATTCTCGCAAACCGATTCCTAATTCTTGAATTCCTAGCTCACCTTCAGCTGTTAAGGGAGTATCACTCCAACCTTGCGCGCGACCAATCGTGTTAAACATGGTCTTGCCATGACGTACCAAATACAATCGTACTTTTACCATTTTCCGTCCTCCGTTTGCTTCTATTATATCATGGATGATAAAACAAAAGCCACCCAGACAGGTGACTTTTGCAGGAGATTATTATGAAAAAGTTTAGGAGTTCTATTAAATAAAGATATTAGATGAAAATCAAATTCAAACTAAATCAGTATTATCTGTTTCAAATAATATTAGGAGGTCTTTATTTAATGATTATAGTATACACAGCTAACCTTAAATAGAGCTTAAAAAATTATACCCATTCACCTTTTTCATTTACTTTATAGCCGTTAATGGTCATATTTTTTGCCAATTTCCCATCAGCTAACAAGTAATACCACTTATCTCCGTCTTTAATCCATTGATTACGAGCGTACTTACCATCTTGGTTCAGATAATACCAACTATCATACTGAGAATCAAATACCCACTCACTCTTAGCCATGTAACCGCCACGTTTTAGGTAGTATTCTCCCTGCCAAGCTTTCTCCACATAACTACCAGTTGAATCTACATAAAACCAGCTCTTATAGTCTTCATCATAAATCCATTCACTTGCAGCCATTGAAGCATCTGATTTTAGATAATAACGGCCTACCCAACGGTTTCTTACAAGATTGCCAGAAAGGTCATTATAGTACCATTTGCCAGACTCTTTAAACCACTTACTTGCTTGATGATTTTTCTTAGTCTCTCCATTAGAGGTAATAATAGCTTGAGATGAAGTTGAAACTGAGGATGAAGTTCCAGTAGAAACTGCTTGAATAGCTTCCTCTTTCGTAACCTTAGGCTTAACTTTGCCTTGGTAAACATCTTCGATACGCTTAGTAAAGACAGATAACTCTTCAGGGGATAACATGTGTCTTATTTCAGGTTCTTCCTTATATATTAGACCTGCTTCTTTATTAATTTTGTATTCCGCTTCTTTAACTATCTGAGCTATTTCTTTGAATAATTTAAGCTTGTCTGCACCTGAAAGACCAGCATCACTTCTTATATCTTCTCTTTGAATAAAAGCTACATCATTCAACTTTTCAATGTTTTTTTGCGTAGGAATTAAACTAGGACTCGATTTATCAACATTTTTATAAAAAGTTGATAAATTTTGAACATAATCTTTTAATGTTAAATTAGTATTATTTTCTGGATCGTAATCACCAAAATAATTACGGTCCCGAGGTATCGACCAGCCTGTTAATGGTCCGTAAAACATTTTTAAATCGCTAATTATTTTTTCCTTTTCTTCAGATGAGTATAAGTTACTATCTTTTTCTACTTGCTGAAGTAGTAAGTCATATTTTTTTATTCTAGCTATATCAAAAACATATCCTAAAAAGTTAGGCACATCACTTTTTATTCTATTGACAATTTCTTCGAATTCAAACGAATAATAGTAACCATTCTTTGAAAATCTATTTATATTTTCCTCTGTGACCTCAGCTAATCTTTTAACTACGACAGTCTTGAGTTTTAAGACATCATCATCTTTAAATTGTACAGTATTCCAATCAATGCCATCAATTTCTTCCAATAATTTTTTCTTCACTTGTTCAGAATAATTTCTAGCTACATTCTCTAAATCTGCTTGTGTTTTGTAAAAACTCTCATTACTAGAATCAATATCATTTTCTTGCGCATAAACTACTTGACTAGCAAAAGTTGGGACTAGTGAAGTCGACAGTCCTAAAGCTACTAAAGCATGTTTCATTTCTTTTTTCATGAATTTCTCCTATTTTCTTAATTTTTAAAACTATGAATTGGTGCTGGGATTTGTCCTCCACGAGAGATGAAATCAACAGACGAAGCTCCATTGACTTTCATAACAGGTGCAGTTCCTAATAGGCCACCAAACTCAATCATATCGCCTTCTTTTCCTTTTGGAATGATACGAACAGCTGTTGTTTTCATGTTAATGACACCAATTGCAGCCTCATCCGCAATCATAGCCGCAATGGTTTCAGCAGGTGTATCTTCTGGAATGGCAATCATATCCAAACCAACAGAACAGATAGCCGTCATGGCTTCTAGTTTTTCCAAATTAAGAGAGCCATTTTGCACTGCCGCAATCATACCCTCATCCTCAGAAACAGGGATAAAGGCACCAGACAAACCACCAACTTGGTTGCAGGCCATCACTCCACCCTTCTTAACTTGGTCATTCAAGAGAGCCAAGGCAGCCGTCGTTCCGTGTGTTCCAACTGTCTCTAGCCCCATTTCCTCAAGGACACGTGCCACAGAGTCTCCAACTGCAGGAGTTGGCGCCAAACTCAAGTCCACAATACCAAATTCCACACCCAGTCTTTCACTAGCCATCTGACCAACTAATTGACCGATACGAGTGATTTTGAAGGCAGTCTTCTTAACTGTTTCGGCTACTACATCAAAGCTCTGTCCACGAACTTTTTCCAAAGCACGTTTCACCACACCAGGACCGGAAACTCCGACATTGATGATAACATCTGCTTCTCCAACACCATGGAAGGCACCCGCCATAAATGGATTGTCCTCAACAGCATTAGCGAATACAACCAACTTAGCTGCCCCCATATCAGATAGAGTTGCCGTTTCCTTGATAACTCGTCCCATATCTGCGACAGCCGTCATATTGATACCAGACTTAGTTGATCCGATATTGACTGACGAGCAGACCTTATCCGTCTCAGCCAAAGCGCGAGGAATAGAATTGATGAGAATCTCATCTCCCTTTTGATAACCTTTTTGTACCAAGGCAGAGAAACCACCAATAAAGTCCACTCCAATCTCTTTCGCAGCCTTATCAAGCGCTTTTGCCAGAACCACGTAGTCCGTCGCATCTGTCGCTGCTCCAATCAGAGAAATAGGAGTCACCGATACACGCTTATTAACGATAGGGATTCCCAACTCAGCCGCAATTTCATCACCAACAGCCACTAAATTAGCGGCCTTGCTCGTAATCTTTCGATAAATTTTCTCTGCAGCACGATTGATATCTGGATCGATACAGTCCAGAAGGGAAATCCCCATGGTAATAGTTCTGATATCGAAGTTTTGCTCCTCAATCATGGAGATAGTTTCAGTAACTTGTCTAATATCCATATGCACCTCCTAGATATTATACATAGCTTCGAAAATCGCTGCACTCTGAATATTGATTTTCACATTCAAAATTTGCCCAAAAGTTTCAAACTCATTTCGCAGATAAGTAAAATCCTGCTTTTCATCACTAGATACAACAGCCATCATCGTGAAATATTCATCCAAAACAGTTTGAGAGATATCATCAATATTCAAACCCAATTCTGCAATTTTACCAGAAACACCTGCAACAATTCCAGATTTATCTTTACCGACAACAGTTATAATCGCTTTCATAAGCAAACTCCAATTCTTCTTAAAATAAGAAACCTGAACATTAAACAGGATTCTTTTCAAATAGTATAGCATAATTCTAACGAAAATACTCAAAAACGCCTGCTTACGAAGTTGTTCTTAAGCAAAAAACAATTTCGTAAACAAGCGTCTACTATCCCAACTTATGATGAGTGTTCCCGCTAGGACCGAAATCCTAGCGGTAGACCAGAGCTAGACTAAGAGCACAAGACTCCATCATCATAACACTCAACAAAATTGATGATTTTATACTAATTCGATGATCGCCATTGGCGCTGCATCACCACGACGTGGTTCAGTTTTAAGGATACGAGTGTATCCACCGTTACGTTCAGCATAACGAGGTGCGATTTCTGAGAACAATTTTTGAAGTGCTGTAGTAGAAGTGTACTTATCAGTTGCTTCATCATAGTTTTCAGATGCGATTTCATTACGTACGAAAGCAGCTGCTTGACGACGTGCATGCAAATCACCACGTTTACCTAGAGTAATCATTTTTTCAACAGTTTTACGGATTTCTTTAGCACGAGCTTCAGTTGTCACGATTGATTCGTTGATCAAAAGGTCAGTTGTCAAATCGCGAAGCATTGCTTTACGTTGTGAGCTAGTGCGTCCTAGTTTACGGTAAGCCATGTATTCCTCCTTTATTTATCTTTTAATCCAAGACCCAAATCAATGAGTTTGAGTTTCACTTCTTCCAAACTCTTGCGTCCAAGATTTCGTACTTTCATCATCTCTGCTTCAGATTTTTCTGTCAAATCATGCACAGTATTGATACCGGCACGTTTCAAACAGTTGTATGAACGCACAGACAAGTCCAGTTCCTCAATCGTACGATCCAAAATACGATCGTCAGATTCAGTATCAGCTTCTTTCATCACTTCAGTTGACTTAGCAATCTCAGTAAGATTTGTAAACAAATCAAGATGTTCTGTCAAAATACGTGCTGAAAGCCCTAAAGCATCTTCTGGAATAATTGTTCCATTTGTCAAGATTTCAAGGGTTAGTTTGTCAAATCCATCATTGCTACCTACACGAGCAGGTTCCACTTGATAGTTGACTTTTGTAACTGGTGTATAAATAGAATCTACAGCAAGTGTTCCAACTGGTGCATTATCCTTTTTATTTTCATCAGCAGGTACATATCCACGACCACTGTTAACAGTCATAGTCGCTTTTAGGGAAGAACCTTCACCGATTGTAAAGAGATAATGATCTGGATTTACAATTTCAATATCGCTATCTGTCAAAATGTCACCAGCTGTTACTTCAGCAGGACCTTCAACATCTAGTTCGATGATTTTTTCGTCTTCAACGTACGATTTCACTGCAATTCCTTTAATGTTCAGAATGATTTGCATCACGTCTTCACGAACACCTGGAACTGTGTCAAACTCATGTAACACACCATCAATATTGATAGATGTCACAGCTGCTCCTGGTAGAGAAGCTAGAAGTACACGACGAAGAGAGTTACCAAGAGTTGTACCGTAGCCACGTTCAAGTGGTTCGATTACAAACTTGCCATAATCTTTATTTTCATCAATTTTTGTTATATTTGGTTTTTCAAACTCGATCATTTAGTTACTCCCTCTTAAACGAAAAGCAGTGTAATGCGATGATTATACACGGCGACGTTTTGGAGGACGAGCACCATTGTGTGGCACTGGAGTCACATCACGAATTGCTGTTACTTCAAGACCAGCGGCAGCAAGCGCACGAATAGCTGACTCACGACCAGAACCTGGACCTTTTACAGTAACTTCAACTGATTTAAGACCGTGTTCTTGTGCAGATTTAGCAGCAGCTTCAGAAGCCATTTGAGCAGCGAATGGTGTAGATTTACGAGAACCTTTGAAACCAAGAGCACCAGCTGATGACCAAGCAATTGCATTACCATGCACATCAGTAATCATAACAATAGTGTTATTAAATGTAGCGTGAATATGAGCAATACCAGATTCGATATTCTTTTTCACACGACGTTTACGTGTTGGTTTAGCCAAGACTTTTACCTCCTATATTATTTTTTCTTACCAGCAATCGCAACAGCTTTACCTTTACGAGTGCGAGCGTTGTTTTTAGTGTTTTGTCCACGGACAGGAAGTCCACGACGATGACGGATACCACGGTATGAACCGATTTCCATCAAACGTTTGATGTTCAAGTTTACTTCACGACGAAGGTCACCTTCAACTTTGATTGCATCCACTTCACGACGGATAGCATCTTCTTGATCTGATGTAAGATCACGTACACGAACATCTTCTGAGATTCCAGCAGCAGCCAAAATTTTCTTAGATGTTGCAAGTCCGATACCATAAACATAAGTCAATGAGATTACTACGCGTTTGTCATTTGGAATGTCAACTCCAGCAATACGAGCCATGTTTTCTCCTTTCTATCTTATCCTTGACGTTGTTTGTGTTTTGGATTTGCTGGGCAAATTACCATAACACGACCATTACGACGAATAACTTTACAGTATTCGCAAATTGGTTTGACCGATGGTCTTACTTTCATTTCTTATCCCTCCAAGTTTTTCGATTATTTAAAGCGGTAAGTGATACGTCCACGTGTCAAGTCATATGGACTCATTTCGACAGTAACACGATCTCCCGCTAAAATACGAATATAGTTTTTACGAATTTTACCAGAAACTGTTGCTAAAATCTGATGTCCATTTTCAAGTTCAACCGTAAACATTGCATTCGGCATTGTATCAACTACTTTGCCTTCAACTTCAATCACATCGTCTTTTGCCACGCAAAAGCACCTCCATAAATTTCGATTCGATGCCTCTAGACACAGAGACAACAATTATAAGTCAGACTATCTCAGTATAACATTTGTAGCGGATTTTTGCAAGTGTGAAAAGCGCTTTATTTCAAATTTGTCAATACTTTTTCGATATCTGAGAAGACATCATTGATATCTTGATTACCTTCGATGTCATGAACCAAACCTTTGGCACGGTAGTGAGCAATGATTGGTTCTCCTTGAGCAATATTAACGTCCAATCGACGTTTTACTGTCTCAGGTTTATCATCTTCACGTTGGTAGTAATCTTCTTCTTTATAGTCAACTGGTGGGTTAAAGACCTTGTGGAAAGTTTCTCCAGTTACGCGGTGGATGATACGACCACTCAAACGTTCCAAGAGGCTATCTGGATTCACTTCAATATTGATGACGCCTTCTAGTTCAATGCCAAGTTCAGCCAATGTTTTGTCCAAGGCATGAGCTTGTTCGATTGTACGTGGGTAACCATCCAACAAGAATCCTGTTTCTTTAATATCATCTTGTGAAAGACGTTCTTTTACGATTCCATTTGTAACTTCATCAGGAACTAATTCACCCTTGTCAATATATGACTTAGCAAGAACACCCATTTCAGTTTGATTTGCCATTGCAGCGCGGAACATATCACCTGTTGAGATATGTGCAACATGGAATTGTTCTACGATTTTTGCTGCTTGAGTTCCCTTACCTGCACCAGGTAAGCCCATAATCAAAAGATTCATGATTTGATCTCCTTATTTTATTTTTAAATAGAAGCAAAAAGTCTTTTCACCCCTATTTAAAAACAAAATAGAAGAGGGGAGATCCAACTCTTACAAATGTCAGAGTTTAAACCTCCACTCCCTCAGCATTTACTGCTTCATACTCAATGAAAATCAAANNAAGCACTGCTTTGAGGTTGCAGATAAAGCTGACGTGGTTTGAATTTGATTTTCGAAGAGTATCAGTAAATACTTTTATTCTGTTCTGTCCATGAAACCAACATACTTACGTTTCAATAGGTAACCCTCCAATTGCTTGATTCCTTCGATACCTGTAGAGATAATGATCAAGAGACTTGTTCCACCAAAGGCAACAACATCAGAAAGACCAAATACATCTTTAGCTGCAATCGGTAAAATGGAAATCACACCAAGGAAGAGGGAACCAACCGTTGCAAGACGACGAAGAAGTTTAGACATATATTCTTCTGTACCTTTACCAGGACGAACTCCATGGATATAGGCACCGCTCTTTTGTAGGTTCTCTGCCGCTTTTTCAGGATTAATCTGTACAAACGTATAGAAGAATGTAAAGAGAATAATCAACAAAGCATACATGGCAATACCAGTTGGAGAAGTGGTTGCCAACATCTCTTGTGCTACCCTTACCCAAGCCCAATCATGACCTGTGGCGCTCAAAAACTGAAGAATCGCCGCAGGCGCTGCAGTAATGGAACTGGCAAAGATAACAGGGATAACTCCAGCAGGGTTTACCTTCAATGGAAGGTAAGAGCTAGATGGAGCACCTTGTGCAACCTTAGTATATTGGATTGGAATTTTGTATTCTGCTTGTTGAACATAAGTTGTAAAGTAAATGATCAACAATACAGTAATAATCAAAATGATTACGAAAATGATAGATGAAGTGATCCGGCTACTTGGGACGTTCACAAAGTAGTCCACATAGATGCCCTGAATCATCTCTGGAATTGAGGCAACAATCCCGGCAAAGATAATCATAGAAACACCATTTCCGTATCCCTTATCTGTAATTTGCTCTCCCAACCAAGTGACAATCATACTACCAGCTGTTAAGATGATACCAATCGTCAGAAAAACTTGGGGAGTTAAAGCAGTTTTAATCAATTGAGCTCCAGCCAAGGTATTAAAACCAGCTGTAATCCCGATAGATTGCACAAAGGCTAGACCAAGGGCAATATAACGAGTAGCTTGGTTCAATTTTCTTCGACCTACTTCCCCTTGTTTTCCCCACTCTACAAATTTCGGTAAAATATCCATTTGTAAGAGTTGGACAACGATAGAAGCAGTAATATAGGGACTAACTCCTAGGGCAAAAATCGAAAAGTTTTTTAGGGCATTCCCCGACACCAAGCTCAACATGTTTAAGAAGGATAATCCACTTAAAGCATTCAAGCTATTGGCATTCACACCAGGAACTGTAATGCTAGTTCCGATACGAAAGACCAAAACGATAAAAATTGTAAATAAAATTTTTGATCGAACCTGCTTGACTTTAAGAGCTTCTCTTAATAATTTAAAAAACATAGGTCACCTCTCTTAGATGACTTCTACTGAACCACCTTTAGCAGTGATAGCTTCTTCAGCTGATTTAGAGAATTTAGCTGCTTTCACAGTCAATTTCTTAATCAACTCACCGTTACCAAGAATTTTAATACCTGACTTTTCAGCTTTAACAATTCCTGCTTCGATAAGAACAACTGGAGTTACTTCAGCACCATCTTCAAAGACGTTCAATTGGTCAAGGTTCACAATTGCGTATTCTTTAGCGTTGATGTTAGTGAATCCACGTTTTGGAAGACGACGGAACAATGGAGTTTGTCCACCTTCAAAACCAAGGCGAACTCCGCCACCGCTACGAGCTTTTTGACCTTTTTGACCACGACCAGATGTTTTACCGTTACCTGATGAAGTACCACGACCAACGCGGTTACGTACTTTACGAGAACCTTCTGCAGGTTTCAATTCATGAAGTTTCATTTTTATTTTCTCCTCTTTTGTAAAATGCTAGCGCCGATAAGGGAGAAAAGGTTGTCTCCCCCATCAACTCGCCTATACGACGTCATCATAGATGACTATATCTAGTTTTAGGGGATGGTATAGTGCACATCCCCTAAAAATTCATTAGTTTACTTCTTCAACTGTTACCAAGTGAGATACTGCAGTGATCATACCACGGATAGCAGCGTTATCTTCTTTAATAACAGAGCTGTTCAATTTGCCAAGTCCAAGTGCTACAACAGTTTTACGTTGTGATGGAATGCGTCCGATTGGAGACTTAGTCAAAGTAATTTTAATTTGAGCCATTTTATCCCCTTTCTTATGCCAAATCAGAAACTGAAATACCACGAAGGGCAGCAACTTCTTCAGCGCGTTTCAATTGTTTCAAACCTTCAACAGTTGCACGAACAATGTTGATTGGAGTGTTAGAACCAAGTGATTTAGATGTAATATCTGCCACACCTGCCAATTCCACAACGGCACGAACTGCACCACCAGCGGCAACTCCAGAACCTTCTACAGCAGGTTTCAACAATACTTTAGCTCCACCGAATTCTGAAAGAACTTCGTGTGGGATTGTTGTTCCAACCATAGGAACTTCGATCAAGTTTTTCTTAGCATCATCTACTGCTTTACGGATTGCTTCTGGAACTTCTTGAGCTTTACCAGTACCAAATCCTACGCGACCGTTGTGGTCACCAACAACAACAAGAGCTGCGAAACGAAGACGACGTCCACCTTTAACAACTTTTGTAACACGATTGACAGCAACTACGCGTTCTTCTAATTCAACTGCATTGTCTTTAAATGCCATTTTCTAGTGTCCTCCTATTAGAATTTCAATCCGTTTTCACGAGCTGCATCAGCCAAAGCTTTCACACGTCCGTGATATAGATATCCACCGCGGTCGAACACCACTTCTGAAATACCTTTAGCGTTTGCACGTTCTGCAACGAGTTTACCGACAACAACAGCTTGTTCAGTTTTAGTTCCTTTTGAAACTTCTTTATCAAGAGTTGAAGCACTTGCGAGCGTTACACCCGCTACGTCATCAATCACTTGAGCGTAGATGCCTGTATTAGAACGGAATACGTTCAAACGTGGGCGATCAGCAGTTCCAGAGAGTTTTCCGCGAACGCGACGGTGGCGTTTTTGGCGGAGTTTGTTTTTATCTGGTTTTGAAATCACAGTTTTCACCTCTTTAGTTTTAAATCGTGTGCTATGCACAAAGTTGGAAAATAGGTTGGTGGTTGAGAATCAACCACTCAACATTATTTACCTGTTTTACCTTCTTTACGGCGAACGAATTCACCAACGTAACGGATACCTTTACCTTTATATGGTTCTGGTGAACGAAGGCTACGTACGTAAGCAGCTGTTTGACCAACTACTTCTTTTGAAATTCCGCTAACAACGATTGTTGTTGGGTTTGGAAGTTCAAAAGTAATTCCTTCTGGAGCTTCAACTTCGTCTGGATGAGATTTACCAACAGCCAAAACAAGTTTAGATCCTTGAAGTTGTGCACGGTAACCAACCCCGCGCATTTCAAGTTCTTTCTTGAATCCTTCTGATACACCAACAACCATGTTGTTCAAAAGGGCACGAGTAGTTCCGTGGATAGTTTTCATTTCTTTTGAATCGTTTGGACGGTGAAGAGTTACTTCAGTACCTTCCACACGGATTTCAATATCTTTTGAGAACTCACGAGTAAGTTCTCCTTTAGGTCCTTTTACAGTTACAAGGTTGTCATTGTTAGTGATTTCAACACCAGCAGGCAACACGATAACTTTATTACCAATACGTGACATGTTTATTTTCTCCTGTTAAATTGTCAGGCCAGAACGGCCAGTTTTCACGGGGCTAAATCGATTTCTCGATTTAAAGGAACATTTAGGTTTCAATTTCAAAGTGAATCTAGGCATCGTCTCGCAGGCATAACTTTGGGTTAGGCAAGAGACGATAACGAAGAGTCACAAAGAAATTGGGAGCTAAATATTACCAAACGTAAGCGATAACCTCACCACCAACATTCTTTTGGCGTGCTTCTTTATCAGTAAGCAAACCTTCAGAAGTTGAAAGGATAGCAATTCCAAGTCCGTTAAGAACTTTTGGAAGGTCTTCACGTTTTTTGTAGACACGAAGTCCTGGTTTAGAAATACGTTTCAAGTTAGTGATAACTTTTTCACCGTTTGGTCCGTATTTAAGAAATACACGGATGATGCCTTGTTTGTCATCTTCGATGATTTCAACGTTTTTTACAAAACCTTCGCGTTTAAGGATTTCAGCAATCCCTTTTTTGATGTTTGATGCAGGTACTTCAAGTACTTCGTGTTTAGCTTGGTTAGCGTTACGAATACGAGTTAGGAAGTCTGCGATTGGGTCAGTCATAACCATTTTGTTTTTCTCCTCTTACTAGTAGTTTGCAAGTTGCACTTGCTAGTTAATACATGATACAAAGAGCGTAACAGCAAGAGCAAAAATAGGCAATTTGATGCAGGAGCGATGCTCCAAAGAAAATTGGTCTTTTTTTGCCAAAGCTGTAGCTCGTGTTCAAATTGGCTAGCCCAACTGAACCCGGGCTAAACTCTGTGTGAAAAAGATAAACTTTCCTAGAAACCTCAGTTTCTTCGTCAAGTTTCCTATTTTCACTTAGAGTTTTGACGCCCTTGATATCTTAAATTACCAAGATGCTTTTGTTACACCAGGAATTTGACCTTTATGCGCAAGTTCGCGAAAAGCGATACGACTCAGACCAAATTTGCGGTAAACTGAATGTGGGCGCCCCGTAACTCTACAACGATTATGTAAACGAGTCGGTGAGGCGTTGCGAGGTAATTTAGATAAACCTTCATAGTCCCCTGCTGCCTTTAATGCAGCACGTTTTTCAGCATAACGGTCAACAATTTTTTGGCGTTTAGCCTCTCTAGCTACCATTGATTTTTTAGCCATTAGATTTACCTCCTATATTATTTTGCAAAAGGCATTCCAAGGCCTGTAAGCAATGCACGTGACTCTTCGTCAGTGTTAGCAGTTGTTACGATAACAATGTCAAGACCACGAGTTTTGTCAACGTCATCGAAGTTGATTTCTGGGAAAATCAATTGTTCTTTCACACCAAGTGTATAGTTTCCGCGTCCATCAAATGATTTTGTTGGAACACCGTGGAAGTCACGTACACGTGGAAGTGAAACTGAAACCAATTTATCCAAGAATTCGTACATCCGTTCACCACGAAGGGTAACTTTTGCACCGATCGCAACACCTTCACGAAGACGGAAGCCGGCGATTGATTTTTTAGCTTTAGTGATAAGTGGTTTTTGACCTGAGATAAGTGCCAATTCTTCAGCAGCTTTTTCAAGGCTTTTAGCGTTTGATACAGCTTCACCAACACCCATGTTCAAAACGATCTTATCTACTTTAGGCACAGCCATCACTGATGAGTAGTTGAATTGTTCTGTCAAAGCAGGAACTACTTCATTAAGATATTTTTCTTTTAAACGATTTGCCATTATACTTCTCCTTTCCTTCGTGATTAATCAAGCACTTCGCCTGATTTTTTGTTGTAGCGAACTTTTTTACCGTCTACAAATTTGTAACCAACACGACCAGCTACACCATTTTTGTCCAAAACTTGAACGTTTGATACATGGATAGCTGCTTCTTTCTCGATGATACCACCTTGAGGAAGCTCGTTAGTTGGACGTTGGTGTTTCTTAACGATGTTAACACCTTCAACGATAACTTTGTTTACTTTTGGAAGGGCAGTAAGGACAACAGCTTCTGTTCCCTTATCTTTACCAGCGATTACGCGAACTTTGTCGCCTTTTTTTACAAACATTAGGTTTCTCCTTGATTTTTCTTACGCCCATAAGGGCACCCTAGCTTGAAGCTAGGGGACTAGTTTGTTTGTTTTTGCTCTTCGAAAATCAAAGCAATCCTTCGTCAGTTTCAACTCACCTAACTTAAGTTATGCTTTCGTTTTACTTCCTAGACTTGTTTTAATTTTCTTTGAGCAACCAATTAAAGTACTTCTGGAGCAAGTGACACGATCTTCATGAAGCCACCTTCACGCAATTCACGTGCAACTGGGCCAAAGATACGTGTTCCGCGAGGAGTTTTGTCTTCACGGATGATAACTGCTGCGTTTTCGTCAAATTTGATGTATGAACCATCAGCACGACGAGCACCTGATTTAGTACGAACGATAACTGCTTTAACAACGTCACCTTTTTTAACCGCACCACCAGGAGTAGCTTGTTTTACAGATGCCACGATAACATCACCGATGTTTGCAAATTTACGTCCTGAACCACCAAGAACTTTGATAGTCAAGATTTCGCGAGCACCGCTGTTGTCTGCGACTTTCAAACGAGTTTCTGTTTGAATCATTTCAGTTTTCTCCTTTCAGGTTTGATTAGATGATGACCGCTTCTTCAACAACTTCTACAAGACGGAAACGTTTTGTAGCTGAAAGCGGACGAGTTTCCATGATACGTACGATATCGCCTTCTTTGGCAACATTGTTTTCATCATGAGCTTTGTATTTTTTAGAGTAGTTAATACGTTTACCATAGACTGGGTGGTTACGTTTTGTTTCAACTACAACTGTGATTGTCTTGTCCATTTTGTCAGATACAACACGTCCAACAAGAACTTTACGATTATTGCGTTCCATTGAAATTTCTCCTTCCCTAGTCTATTATTTCGCTTCAGATTGAACTGTTTTGATACGAGCGATTTGTTTTTTAACTTCTTTCAAGCGAGCTGTTTGTTCCAATTGACCAGTAGCAGCTTGGAAACGAAGTTCAAACAATTCTTTTTTCAATTCGTTTTCGCGCTTCGCGAGTTCTTCTTGAGAAAGACCACGAAGTTCTTTAACAAATTCTTTTACTTCATTAAGTTTCATGCCTTCTCCTTATTCTGCTTCACGTTTTACGAATTTACATTTAACTGGCAATTTGTGGCTAGCAAGACGAAGCGCTTCGCGTGCGATCTCTTCAGATACACCAGCAATTTCGAACATCACTTTACCACGTTTAACTGGTGCTACCCAACCTTCAGGTGCCCCTTTACCAGATCCCATACGCACACCGATAGCTTTAGCAGTGTATGATTTGTGTGGGAAGATTTTAATCCAAACTTTACCACCACGTTTCATGTAACGAGTCATGGCGATACGAGCAGCTTCGATTTGGCGGTTAGTGATCCAGTGGCTAGTTGTAGCTTGAAGACCGTATTCACCGAATGCTACTTCTTTTCCACCTTTTGCTTCACCGCGCATTTTTCCACGGAATTCACGACGGTGTTTAACACGTTTAGGTACTAACATTGGTTATTTACCTCCTTTAGTGTTTTTGCGAGCTGGAAGAACTTCACCACGGTAAATCCATACTTTAACACCAAGTTTACCGTATGTAGTATCTGCTTCTTCCCAAGCGTAATCGATATCTGCACGAAGTGTGTGAAGTGGAACAGTTCCTTCAGAGTATCCTTCAGCACGGGCGATATCTGCACCGTTCAAGCGACCTGATACTTGAGTTT
>NZ_VMLT01000089.1:0-10598 GCF_013276815.1 Streptococcus sp. 1055
CTTTTAAAAGTGTTTTGATTGTTTGGATTTCTTCTTTAGTTGATTTCATATTACTATTATATAATGCTTTTTGATTTTAGTCTAGTATTAATCCCAATTTTCCATTATGAATACAATAGTAAATGGTTGAAATTCCCACGTTAACCCCTTTAGCCATAACCATCATTTCAGGAGAAAACTTTTGATTATGATAGTGGAGAATCTTTTCCTTTAGTTCTTTGGTTAAGCTTGATTTCTTGACCGAGCGCCTGCGATTGTTTTCATAAGACTGTTGAGCATAGTCGGTAGAATAAACCTCTTTGAAGCGCCCTTTTCCAAGACATTGTCAGACTGTCTCACGCTTGATTTCAGTGTGGATAGTTTGAGGAGCTTTTCCAAGCAAAGAGGCAATTTCTCTATTTGATTTTCCTTCTTTTGTTTGGCTTTTGTAGTATAATTGTCTTGCATCTCTGTGCCTTTCTTGTGTTTGTGGTTGAACAACAAGTATAACACAGAGGTGTTTTCTTATGCCTAGAAGAGCTTTCATTTTTTTCAAAAAAGGTTGAAAAAACACCTTTGTGAGATGAAATACCCTTCAAATACCGTATCTCCCAAGTGAAAATCTCACAAATTTCTTAAACTTTGAGTCAAACTTCACATATCTAATCCATATCGATAGTTGGACAGAACTCACTTCTATGGTATTATCCTATCCCCCTTCCAAATGTCAAGCAAAAATGACAAGTATTTTAGAAATAACTCGCCATTTCATTAACTTTCTACTATATTAAAAAAATGTGACCTCATAGCAAGGACTCAAACTCAGCGACGCTCATACCCAGCTGATGGCTGGCAACCTCGGAAGTCAGAAGTCCTTGGCGAACCATATCCAGAAAGGCAAAAAGTTTCCCACGTTCCAAGCCTTCTTCTCGCCCTTGTTCAATCCCTTCAGCTCGTCCACGTTCAAGACCACGCTCCAGTCCCTGTTCAATCCCCTCTGCACGACCACGCTCTAAGTCTTTTTCCTCCGCTTGTTCCAATGCATAGTCATGAGCGAGTAAGGCTTGTTCTTCACGCATACGTAGTTGACTAAACATCTCCCTGTCCTCCTCGGACCAGCTCTTGTAGTCCAGCAGTTGGTCTGCTTGGCTGATGGCTCGTTCGGGGTCTTGAGTAAAGGGCTTGTTGCCGAAAAACTCCAACCATGGCTTGCGAACCTCGTCTTTGCTGGTTTCTCTGTATTTTTTTAATTCCAAGAACGCCATCTTGACCAGATG
Source organism: Streptococcus sp. 1055 (assembly GCF_013276815.1). Classification (NCBI taxonomy): domain Bacteria; kingdom Bacillati; phylum Bacillota; class Bacilli; order Lactobacillales; family Streptococcaceae; genus Streptococcus; species Streptococcus sp. 1055. Next base: position 1,257 of record NZ_VMLT01000089.1, read on the forward strand.
ATGTTCCTGACCGTTATTTGTGATAGTTAAAACCTCACTTGTCGTATCCTCTCGCATACTAAAACTGTGAAAAGCCAAGTCATCTGAAAAGTAATTGCTGTCCACGATTGCGATTGCATAAACGGGTGCGATGTGTTTATAACTCTGGTGAGTATCACCTTCTCGTTGACGAATTTTTTCAAGATTTTGATTGACCTGACTGCAAAGGTAAGCCCATAAACGATTGATGAAAAAATTCTGATGATGAACCTGAATTTCGATGATAACTTGCGTACCATTATCCAACTCCGCCAAAACATCTATACTGGTATAGAAATCTTGCGCCGAATAGGGCATGGAAGGCAAGACATGAATATTACTTCCCTCCAAATTGGTCACATTTTTTGCTGGTAAATCCAGCATATCGCGAATAAATTGACAAGTGATTTCCGGATTGCTAAAAATCTTCTTAGCAACCAAATCATTGGTCGGGCTAATGCCCGGATGTCTGAGAATCATTCTTTCTCTCCTTTCATTATAGCACATTTTTAAATCTAGGTTTGCTAGATTCACTGCTTCTATCTATAGTAAAATGAACCAAAAACAGTACACAATGTTGTATAATCTTCTTATGGCATATTCAATAGATTTTCGTAAAAAAGTTCTCGGCTATTGTGAGCGAACAGGTAGTATAACAAAAGCATCACAGGTTTTCCAAATCTCACGTAATACCATTTATGGCTGGTTAAGGCTAAAAGAGGGAACAGAAGAGCTAAACCATCAAGTAAAAGGAACAAAACCAAGAAAAGTTGATAGAGATAGACTTAAAAACTATCTTACTGACAATCCAGACGCTTATTTGACTGAAATAGCTTCTGAATTTGGCTGTCATCCAACTACTATCCACTATGCGCTCAAATTTATGGGGTACACTCGAAAAAAAGAACCACACCTACTATGAACAAGACCCAGAAAAAATAGCCTTATTTCTTAAGAATTTTAATAGTTTAAAGCACTTAGCACCTGTTTATATTGATGAAACAGGATTCGATACTTACTTTTATCGAGAATATGGTCGCTCATCAAAAGGTCAGTTAATAGGAGGTAAAGTCTCTGGAAGAAGATATCAGGGGATTTCTTTGGTTGCAGGGCTAACAAATGGTGAGTTAATCGCTCCAATAACTTACCAAGAAACAATGACGAGCGACTTTTTTGAAGCTTGGTTTCAGAAATTTCTCTTACCGACATTAAATACACCCTCAGTTATTATTATGGATAATGCAAGATTCCAATAGAATAGCTAGGATAGAATTCTTGTGTGAAGAGTTTGGGCATAAACTTTTACCCCTTCCTCCCTACTCACCTGAGTACAATCCTATTGAGAAGACATGGGCTCATATCAAAAAGCATCTCAAAAAGGTATTACCAAGTTGCAATACCTTTTACGAGGCTCTTTTGTCTTGTTCTTGTTTCAATTGACTATATTTATTCGGAAAAAAGACGAAAAAACCTGAGAACCATCTCAGGCTTGGTCATTAAATTTTTTTCTCAATACCGAAAAGTGGAGAAAGTGGTCGTTTTTCATGAATACGTACGATAGCATCCCCTAGAAGATGAGCGATTGAAATTTGCTCAATCTTATCAATCAAACGCTCTTCTGGCAGATAGATGGTATCCAAAACAACCAATTTCTTAATAGCTGAATTTTGGATATTGTCCATAGCAGGACCAGAAAGCACTGGGTGCGTACAGCTTGCATAGACTTCAACAGCACCAGCTTCCGCAAGAGCATCTGCCGCATGACAAATCGTTCCAGCCGTATCAATCATATCATCAATCAAGATACAAGTCTTGCCTTCGACCTTACCGATGATGTTCATGACTTCACTAGTATTCATCTTATCAACGCTACGACGTTTATCAATGATAGCGATAGATGTTTTCAAAAATTCTGCCAACTTACGAGCACGAGTCACCCCTCCATGGTCTGGGCTGACAACCACATAGTCCGAACCAACCATGCCACGACGCTCAAAATAATCCGCAATCAGAGGAGCTCCCATCAAATGATCCACAGGAATATCAAAGAATCCTTGAATCTGCGCAGCATGCAAGTCGATGGTCAATAAACGATCCACTCCAGCTACTTCAAGCATATTTGCGACAAGTTTTGAAGTGATTGGCTCACGCGCTCTCGCCTTTCTATCCTGACGTGCATACCCATAGTAAGGCATGACAACATTGACAGATTCTGCACTCGCACGCTTCAAAGCATCCACCATAATCAAAATTTCAAGCAGATTGTCATTTACAGGCGAGCTAGTTGATTGTAGGATAAAGACGTGTTTCCCTCGGATTGATTCTTCGATGTTGACCTGAATCTCTCCATCTGAAAATTGGCGAACACTTGATTTCCCCAACTCTATCCCAATCTCCTGCGCCACACGTTCTGCCAATTCTTTATTAGAAGAAAGGGCAAACAGCTTTAAATCAGAAAAAGACATGATTTCCTCCGGTATATATGTATCGCTTGTGCTTTTCACAAGATTTTCCATCTACCATTGTAGCGCTTTTTGCACTATTTTTCAATCAAAAATAAAAGAAGGGCACCATATTTGTACCCTTGCATCATTCTTTTGAAAAATATTCTAGGTCATCAACTCATTGTGTTTCTCAACAAAGCAATAAGCATGATAAAAACCATAGAGAGCAATAGCCGTAACCACTGGAATCGCTAAAGGCAACTCTGTCTCCAATTCAACAAAAGGAGAGTTAAACAAGAAGTGAGTTCCCAAGGCTAAACCTAGAAAAATAAGACCCTGTTTCTTGCCAACCTTCTGCCCTTTATAGGCTCTGTAAAGCAAGTAAACACCTACTACAGCTAGATCTGAAAAAGTCCAGTGAGAGGCAATTCCTGAGATGATACGCTCTAAAATTCGCGAAATAGTAAAGTCAAAGCCCTCTGGCAAATCCGTACGAATGTAACCAATATCCTCAATCATTTGGAATCCCAAACCAGAAGCAATCCCTAATAAAAACAAAGATTTTAATTTTCGCACAGGAATCAAAGCTAAAACAAAGACAAGTGGCAATAATTTCAAGGGTTCTTCTACCAAAGGAGCCACAATAGCACTTTCAAAGGCATTTAAAAACGCACTATCTGGGAAAAGAACGCCCAGTAAATCATGAATATAGGTATTAGCAAAGCTAGACAACCATCCTGCAAGGAACATCCCACCCAATAAAGACAAAATCAAGGCGTTCTTTGGGAATTCCCATTTTTTCCCAATACGGAAGAGAAAATAAAGAGCCGGAATCATGTAAAAGAGAGGTAGAAAGATAGAAACTCCCATTAGTCCATATTCCGCACCTGACCTCGAACCGTCCGTATAGTAGATGGTTTCATACTGTAAACCAATACATAGCAATAAAATAAAAATAAAATACTGCTTTTCTTCATACACTTTCTTTCTAAATGAAGTATTTATAATTCTACGACTGTCATACTTCCTGTATCAACATTGTAAATGGCACCAGAGATAATGACATCGTCTGGTATTAGGGGAGACTCGATAAGCAGTTGCATATCCTCACGCACACTCTCCTCTATATCTTGGAAGGGCAAAAAGTCCTGGTCTGACACATCGACACCTAGTTCCTCTTTTAAATACTCCTGAAAAGGTCCATTTTCAAAGGTCTGAGCACCACAGTCTGTATGGTGCAGCACCACAATCTCTCTTGTCCCCATCTGTTGCTGGGAAATAACTAGCGAACGAATCATGTCCTCAGTCACTCGACCACCTGCATTCCGCAAGATATGAGCATCCCCAAGTGCCAATCCCAAAGCTTGCGCAACGTGCAAACGTGAGTCCATACAGGTCACAATGGCTACTCTAGTTTTGGGTTTAAGTGGCAGATTTAACTGCCCATGTAAGGCAACATAAGCTTGATTGGCTTGCATAAACTGTTCAAAATACGACACGATTCCCTCCTTGAAAATTTGATAGTCAAATATTTCTCCTATCTTATCATTTTTAAGAGAATTTGTCACAGATTAAGCAAAAACCTTTTTCAAAACTTCCTGAATCGTTGTCACACCAATGACCTGAATTTCCTTGGGTGGAGTAATTCCTGTCAAAGAATTTTTGGGTACATAAATCTTAGTAAAGCCCAGTTTAGCAGCTTCGTTGATACGTTGCTCGATACGATTTACGCGCCGAATTTCCCCAGTCAAGCCCAATTCTCCGACAAAACATTCCTGAGGATTAGTTGGCTTGTCTTTATAGCTCGAAGCAATGGCAACAGCAACGGCCAAGTCTATCGCAGGCTCATCCAATTTGACACCGCCAGCAGATTTGAGATAGGCATCCTGATTTTGCAAGAGAAGGCCTGCCCGTTTTTCCAAAACAGCCATAATCAAGCTAGCACGATTAAAGTCAAGCCCTGTCGTCGTACGCTTGGCATTTCCAAACATGGTCGGTGTTACCAAAGCCTGAACCTCCGCCAAAATCGGACGCGTCCCTTCCATGGTCACAACGATGGAGGAACCAGTCGCTCCATCCAAACGCTCCTCTAGAAAAACTTGACTCGGATTGAGGACCTCAACCAAACCGCCCGACTGCATCTCAAAAATCCCAATCTCATTAGTGGAGCCAAACCGGTTTTTGACCGCTCTCAGAATACGAAATGTATGGTGGCGCTCCCCTTCAAAGTAAAGCACCGTATCCACCATATGCTCCAACATTCTCGGCCCAGCCAAGGTTCCTTCCTTAGTCACATGCCCTACGATAAAGATAGCAATGTTATTGGTCTTGGCCAGTTGCATGAGCTCAGCCGTCACCTCACGCACTTGAGAAACAGACCCCTGCACCCCTGAAATCTCAGGAGACATGATGGTCTGGATGGAATCAATAATGAGAAAGTCTGGCTGGATACGCTCCACTTCTGCACGAACACTCTGCATATTGGTCTCTGCATAGAGATAAAACTCACTATCAATATCACCTAAGCGCTCTGCTCGTAGCTTGATTTGCTGGGCAGACTCCTCCCCACTAACGTAGAGAACTGTCCCCACTTGGGACAACTGGGTTGAGACTTGTAGGAGAAGAGTCGATTTCCCGATTCCAGGATCCCCACCAATGAGGACAAGACTTCCCGGTACCACTCCGCCTCCAAGTACACGGTTGAATTCCTCCATCTCCGTCTTGGTTCGATTGACGTTGATTGAAGTCACCTCAGCTAGTTTCATGGGCTTGGTTTTCTCACCTGTCAAGGACACGCGCGCATTCTTGACCTCGGCAACCTCAACCTCTTCCACAAAAGAAGACCAAGACCCACAGTTGGGGCAACGTCCCAGATATTTAGGGGAATTATAGCCACAATTTTGACATACAAATGTCGCTTTTTTCTTTGCGATGACAAACCTCTTTCTATATCTCTAACTCACACTCAATCACTTGGCAAAAATCAATCTTCTCATTTGGCACAAACTGACGCATGAGCATTCGATGAGCAACAACTACCACAGTCTGATGTTCTCGATACTTAGACATACATTCTAAAAAACGAGACTTCATTTCCGTAGCTGTCTCATATTGAATAGGACTATTAGGAAGTAACTCCCCCTTGTTTTCTAGAAACATAGTACGAGCTTTTTCAAAATTATCTGTGCTACTTTCATAGACCTGCCATTCATGTAATAATGGCTCCACTCTCAAAGGAAGTCCCGTAGCACAAACTACATAAGAAGCCGTTTCTAAAGCTCTTGTGACTGCAGAAGATATGATTATTTCAGCTGAAAGGAGTAAAGGATTGGTGCTCAGTTCCTGAGCTTGCTGCCGTCCCTTCTCAGACAAGGGCGCCAAATCTATCCCAAATCCCGTATAAGAACGCTCCTCTAACTCACGGTAATCTGGCTCCCCGTGACGCACAAAGATAATCTTCATCCTAGTGCCCAGTTGATCCAAATCCACCAGTCCGCACACCATCAGCTGCATCTCCATCTGCGATTAAGAAAGGCGCAAAGACAGCCTGGACAACACGTTCCCCAACTTCAAGAATAACCTCTTGATCTGTGATATTCTTCATCTGCGCAAAAATATGCCCTTCATTTCCAGGATTTCCATAATAATCCCCATCAATGACACCAACCGAGTTAATCAAGACCAAGCCCTTCTTACGAGGATTTGAAGAGCGATCATAAAGGTAAAGAACCTCAGTCGGCTGCATATAAGCCTTAACCCCTGTCGGAACCAAGACAATCTCTCCTGGCGCAATAACCGTACGCACAGCAACCTTTAAGTCGTAACCAGCCGCATGCGCTGTCTCACGCTTGGGCAATAAATTCTCATCTGTAAAACTAGAAACCAATTCAAAACCACGAACTTTCATAATTTTCTCTTTTCTATTATCATTTATTCTAGATTATTCTATCTTATTTATTCGGAAAAAGCACAAAAAAAGAGCACACAATTCAAATCGCTTAGGGCTGCTGGATTCCTCCCCTGACCCACTTCACGCAGAACTGTTGCTCCACTATTTATTATATCACATTCCTATTCATTTTAAAAGCAAAATTATTTTTTCCGTCTATTTCTAAAAAAGTCCTGCATAATAGCTACGCATTCATCTTCCAAAATTCCCGTTTCAACCTCTACACGATGGTTAAGACGCTCATCTGTCAAGATATCGTACAAACTTCCAGCAGCGCCAAATTTCTGGTTTTTAGCCCCATAGACCACATTTGGAATGCGGGCAAGCCCAATCGCTCCACTACACATGACACAAGGTTCAATGGTCACAAAAAGTGTGCAATCCAGCAAGCGCCAGCTCTCCTCACTCAAGTTCGCATCCTCTATAGCCATAATTTCCGCATGCATAACCGCTCGCTGTAATTCCTCACGCGCATTATGCCCACGACCAATGATTTCCCCATCTTTGACAATCACACAACCAATTGGAATTTCATCGTGTTCAAGAGCAATCTCAGCCTCTCTCAAAGCCTCCCTCATAAAGACTTCTTTTTCTTCAAGCGTATAATACATCTCTTTTCTCTTTTCCTACTTATCGATTTTATTATTATATCATGAATCCCAACACAAAAAAAGCCACCGAATGCGGTGACTCTATAGGGAGATTATTATGAAAAAGAAAAGTTTAGGATATTTGTTACAACAAGTTAGGAGGTCTTCTTGTAACTGTCTATAATATACCCGACCTATCTTAAACAAATCTTAAAAATCTCTTAGGACCAAACACTTTCTAAAATATTTGTTTGTTCACGACCAGGACCTACTGAGAAAGTAGAAATACGAACGCCAACCAATTCACTCACACGACGAACGTAGTTACGCGCATTCTCAGGAAGATCTTCCAAATTACGAACTCCGGTAATATCTTCTGACCAACCTGGCAACTCTTCATAGATAGGCTTGCAACGTTTCAATTGCTCAAGACTAGCTGGATAGTAGTCAATACGTTGACCATCAAGATCATAGGCCACACAGATCTTCACTGTATCTAAACCACTCAAAACATCGATAGAGTTCAATGAAAGGTTAGTAATACCAGAAACACGACGGCTATGGCGCATCACAACTGAGTCAAACCATCCCACACGACGTGGACGACCAGTTGTTGTACCATATTCATGACCGACTTCACGGATACGTTCTCCCACTTCATCAAATAATTCAGTTGGGAAAGGACCATCTCCTACACGACTCGTATAGGCTTTACATACACCAACAACCTTGTCAATCTTGCTTGGACCGACACCAGAACCAATTGTCACACCACCAGCTACAGGGTTTGATGACGTAACAAATGGATACGTACCTTGGTCAATATCTAGCATAACACCTTGTGCACCTTCAAAAAGTACACGTTTACCATTATCAAGCGCATCATTCAAGATAACAGATGTGTCTGTCACATACTTCTTGATTTGTTGACCATATTCGTAATATTCTTCAAAAATATCATCGAAAGCAATGGCTTTACTGTCATACAATTTTTCAAAAAGACGATTCTTTTCAGCAAGGTTACGTTCTAAACGCTCACGGAAAATGTCTTTATCCAAAAGATCTGCGATACGAATCCCAACACGAGCAGCCTTGTCCATATAAGCTGGACCAATTCCCTTGATTGTAGTACCAATCTTATTGTCGCCCTTAGCTTCTTCTTGCAAACGATCCAACTCGATATGATAAGGCAAAATGACATGCGCGCGATCAGAAATACGCAAGTTATCAGTTGTTACACCTTCCTCATGAAGATAGCTCAACTCTTTTACAAGCGATTTAGGATTTACAACCATACCATTCCCAATAACAGAGATTTTCTCAGGAAAGAAAATTCCAGATGGAATCAAGTGCAACTTAAATTTCTTACCATCAATCACAATCGTGTGCCCTGCATTATCACCGCCTTGGTAACGTGCAATCACTTCTGCATTCGCTGAAAGGAAGTCTGTAATCTTCCCTTTACCTTCATCACCCCACTGGGTACCTACAACAACAACTGAAGTCATAATCTTGTCTGAGCCCTCAGGCTCTTCCTTTCTCACATACATGGCAGGACTCTCACCTGCAATTATATCTTACAATTTATTATAAGAAAAAATCGCCTTTTTATCAAGAAGAAACAATAGAAAGATTTGCTATTTCCAACTATTAAAAAATGTTTTAGAAAAATTACCAGCTATTTATTGTTATATTGCCATAAAAAAGTAAATTTGTTCGGAAATTAACTCAGACTATCTCAACAAGAAATAAAACCTTGTTTCATTATCATCTTTTCAAGATACAAACGATAAGCAACACGATAATGGTAAACGATAAAATCCCTACGACACCCAATACCATATCTCACTAAATAATAAATTAAAAATTTAAAATGAAAATGTTCCCAGTCAAAATTATCACCAAATACAGTACCATACTCTTCTTCAATATTTCTATAAAAATCCGCCATCTGCTCATAAATTTTTTGTAACATGATCAAATACTCCTTTTCTTTTTTATGAACTTATTCTAACAAAAAATTTTAATTAATCATTAATAATTCCTGAATTGTACAAATACCAACCTCAATAAGATAAAAAATAGGAAAAGTTGACAGAATAGGAACAAATTTACTACCTAAATTAGACTATTATAGACCTTATTAACTGCGTTAAATACTAAAAGAGAGTTGAGGTAAAAATCTTAAAATAAGAAAAACGCATAGTATAGTTGCTTAGTTTCAAACAAGCATGTTATAATAAAGCTATGGCATATAGTACAGATTTTAAACAGCGAGCATTAGATTACATCAAAGAGGGGCACAGCCATGTCGAGGCAGCTAAGGTTTTTGATGTTGGCG
>NZ_VMLT01000009.1:0-1648 GCF_013276815.1 Streptococcus sp. 1055
AATAGAGTATGGCATTTATTAAAACAACAACCAACAAAGAAGGGCGTACTCATGTCTATCTTGTGGAGGGATATCGAAAAGATGGAAAAGTCAGACAGCGTATTTTGAAAAAATATGGTCTCTTAGATGAACTAGAGGTAGAGGAACCTGATATCTTAGAACGTTTGAAACGTGAGGCAAAGGAAGGTCTACTAACAGAACCTCAATTCTTTCAAGTAAGCTATGACCTACTGGCTCCTATGAATGAGGTGGATCAGTCCTATGGTTGGATGGTCTTGGATAACCTGTTTGAAGAGTTAAAACTAACCGAGTTTCTAAAGACAGTGAAATCGAAATCAGAGTACGATTTGGCTCAAGTTTTAAAACTATTAGTTTTTCAGAGAGTCCTCAATCCAGATAGTAAGTTATCTACTTATGCTTCTCAAGTAAACTTATTTGGTCATTGGGAAATAAGCCTCAACGCTATTTATCGTTCGTTAGATAAGTTGGATACCTTGAAAGAAAAACTTCTGCTTCATCTTCATAAAGAAGTGAGTCGCATGACCAAGCGTGAAGCACGTTTAGTTTTCTACGATGTAACGAACTACTACTTTGAAACAGATATCCCCGATGAGACGGTTGTTTCAGTTGATGGTGAAATTCTAAAAGAAGGACTAAGAAGGCGAGGTCCTAGTAAGGAACATCGTCCCAAACCCATTGTCCAATTAGGATTATTTATGGATACGAATGGAATTCCCATCAGTTATAAGTTATTTAGAGGAAATCAAACAGATCCTATTACCTATCTTCCAGCTGTTGAGGAAGTTAAAAAACAGTTTGGAATTGAGCGTATTGTGGTGGTGGCCGATAAGGCTATGAATAGCTCTTACAATGTTTCTGAGATGATTCATCAAAAAGATGGATGGCTCTTCTCCCAGAAGCATCGTGGACGGCGTGGCGCCTCAAAGGAGCTACAAACACAAATTCTAAATCCAAACGATTGGCAATTTAATAAGGAGTTGACCTTCGCAAAGAAGTCCTATCTACGTGAACGCAAGCTGGGAACGAAGAAGGATTCTCCACTTGTCAAAGAGAAAGTTCTGATTACTTGGTCTAAGAAATACGCTGATCGAGAACGGATTCGTCGGGAAGGTGCTTTAGAATATGCCAGCCAACTAACCAATGCGGAACTCTTTCGACAGACCAGTAAAAAAGGAGGCAAGAAATATCTAGACCTCCACTATCTGGATGAAAAAACAGGGGAACTAAAGCCTTTTTCCCCACTTGTTACCATTGACCATGAGCAGGTTGATTTTGATGCTCAGTTTGATGGTGTGAATGTTCTTGTAACAAGTGAAGTTGGAATGACAGATGAAGAGATGTTGGAGGCTTATAAAGAGTTAGCTAAGATTGAGGATTGCTTCCGCATCACGAAGACAGAGCTTGAAAGTAGACCTGTTTATGTATGGACAGAAAATCATATACAGGCACATTTTTTGACTTGTTTTATCGCTTTAATTCATCTTCGACTCCTCCAACATCAAATTAATTGGAAGATGAGTCCAAGGAGAATCGCTAATGCTCTCAACAGTGCCAAAGCAACTAGGTTACAAGATAATTACTATAGACTACAAGAAAGTCCAGATATGCAGCTACTAAATAGATTATT
>NZ_VMLT01000090.1:0-733 GCF_013276815.1 Streptococcus sp. 1055
CTGATGGCTCGCTCGGGTTGCTGGGTAAAAGGTTTGTTGCCAAAAAACTCCAACCATGCTTTGCGAACCTCGTCTTTGCTGGTTTCTCTGTATTTTTTTAGGTCTTATTTGTAATGTTTTTTCAATAGCGACTCAAACTCAGCGACAGTCATACCCAGCTGATGACTGGCAACCTCGGAAGTCAGAAGTCCTTGGCGAACCATATCCAGAAAGGCAAAAAGTTTTCCACGTTCAAGTCCACGCTCTAAACCTTTTTCGATGCCCTGTTCAATCCCCTCTGCACGACCTCTCTCCAACCCTTTTTCTTCAGCTTGCTCCAAGGCATAGTCCTGTGCTAACAAGGCTTGTTCTTCGCGTCTGCGTTGTTCACTAAACATTTCCCTATCCTCCTCGGACCAGCTCTTGTAGTCTAGCAGTTGGTCTGCTTGGCTGATGGCTCGCTCGGGTTGCTGGGTAAAGGGCTTATTCCCAAAAAACTCCAACCATGGTTTGCGAATGCTATCTTTGCTGGTTTCTCTGTATTTTTTTAGGTCTTATTTGTAATGTTTTTTCAATAGCGACTCAAACTCAGCGACAGTCATACCCAGCTGATGGCTGGCAACCTCGGAAGTCAGAAGTCCTTGGCGAACCATATCCAGAAAGGCAAAAAGTTTTCCACGTTCAAGTCCTTGTTCTAAACCTTTTTCGATGCCCTGTTCAATCCCCTCAGCTCGACCACGTTCAAGTCCACGCT
>NZ_VMLT01000091.1:0-25642 GCF_013276815.1 Streptococcus sp. 1055
AGTGATAAAGTCGGGAGTATATCATATTTGCTTGGTTTTTTAAAACTTGAACCTGATCCTACTCATCACACTATACAAAAAGAGGCCGATAGGAACGATTTTCAGCCTCCTTAATTTTTTATAAATGAATGGAGTTCGTAAATTTGTCTACACTTACAACTCTGTTCGATTTTCAATAGCCCGTAAGAGTGTGACTTCGTCCGCATACTCGATATCTGCTCCCACAGCGAGACCTCGTGCCAGGCGCGTAACCTTGATCCCAGCTGGCTTAAGTAAACGGGAAAGATACATGGAAGTCGCTTCCCCATCTGCTGTGGCATTGGTTGCTACGATTACTTCTGAAACTTCACTATCCATCAGACGAGTCATGAGACTCTTGAGATTGATATCATCTGGACTGATACCATTCATGGGAGAAATAAGACCATGTAAGACATGATAGAGTCCATGGTATTCTTGGATATTTTCCATAGCTGCCACATCACGACTATCCTCTAGCACCAAAATCGTTGTCTGGTCACGAGTCGGATCGGTACAGATAGAGCAAGGGTCGTCATCAGTCAAACGACCACAAATGGAACAGTAGGTCAATTCTCTCTTAGCAGAAAGGAGATTTTTTGCAAATTCATTGACATCGTCATCAGACATTCCAATAGTATAGAAGGCCAGACGCGTAGCCGTCTTAATCCCGATACCTGGTAACTTAGAATAACTGTCAATCAGCTTAGCAATAGGTGTTGGATAAAGCATAATTTCCTTTCTAGTTCATTGGATGGTATTTTTGATACAGATTGATAATATCACGCGCAATGGAAGGTCCTACACCATTTGTTAGATTGGTATTATGAGGAAAGACCACTGCCACAGCGATTTGGGGATTATCAGATGGGGCATAGGCCACCGCATTGGTATTAGTTGCTTGCTGACCATCTGCCACATAGCTTTCGGCTGTACCCGTTTTTCCACTAATAGATACCAAGGCACCATTTGAAAAGGCACGTCCAGTTGTCAATCCGCTAGTCCCATGAGCAACCTGATAAAAACCTTGGTGCAAGATACTCATATCGGAGTCGGATATATTGACCTTATTCATCTCTGTCGGTTGCAGTTGCTGAATCAAGTCGCCCAGTCCCCCCTTATCATTATTGCCATAAATGCCTTCAACAATACGAGGAGCCACACGAACACCATCATTTGCAATAGTTGCCACATACTGAGCTAATTGCATTGGGGTATAGTTATCAAACTGCCCAAAGGCATTAGTAATGTAATTAGCAAAGCTATACTCTTTGGGAATAAATCCAGTAGATTCATCTGGTAGGTCAATCCCAGTCGCAGATCCCAAGCCATATTCGCCAAAGGTTGAACGCAGTTTCCCCATAGCAGACTCTAGATTGCTGGTACCGACAAACATATTTGGTTGATAGGTTTGCCCCATAAGACCTAAGGCTGTTTGGACCATATAAGCATTTGATGAATACTCTAGAGCCTGAACCGCCGTAATCGGCATTGGCACAGAAAAGGCAGTATACCAAGAATTAATTGGAGCTGAACCTTGAAAGACAATGGACTGGTCTGTCAAGGTCTGGTTTCCTGACAAGACTCCATTTTCCCAACCAGAGCTGATGGTCGCCGCCTTGACAACCGAACCTGGGACAAAGACATTGGTTACCGTTCCCAAGGAATCTGGCGTCAACTCTCCCGTTTTCAGGTCATGTTTGATCCCTGACATGGATAACACAGCACCTGTTTTTGGGTTAAGGGCGACTGCATACACACCTTCAGAATACTTAGCTCCACCATTCCCCAACTCTGAATTGAAATAACTTTTCAGCAGAGAATCCACGCTATCTTGGAAGGCCAAATCAATGGTCAGTTTGATATTGTTTCCCTTACTACCTTCCTCAATTGTATCCACACTTTCCATATTGCCATATTTATCCAGATGGATTTCTTTTACCGAGCGTTTCCCTTGTAAGGTCTCTTCATATTGCTTTTCCAAATAGGAGGTTCCAACACGGTCATTTAGAGAATAGCCTTTTTTAAGATAGGCTTCTGCTTCTTCCGCTGGGAGACCAGCTTTTTCACTGGATACACTCCCTACTATAGAAGAAAGGGAAGTTTCCAAAACCTTTCTATCCCAAGAAGTAGAAATACTAATGCCAGGCATCTCCTTTGAAATAGAGGCAATAACAGCCACCTGAGAATCATTTAGAGGATCTGTCGCAATGGTTCCTGTCGCAAAGTTTCCAACAGCATTTAACTGACTAAAAAGATAGATTTCTTTCTTTTCATCCTCTGTATAGTTTAGTTGACTTGTTGGGACACTATCGACCGCATTGTTATACAGTTCTGATTCGGATAGGCGATTGCCATCTGAATCCAAGCGTTTCTCACTTGGGAGAGCTTCCACTGTTTTTTTATAGATTTCAGGATCAGCCAAATAGTAATCAGCCAGCTGGCGTTCTGTCAAATTTGGCGAACTGATGCTCACATAAGTCAGTAACTTTTTAGCTATTTCTTTTAAGTCTGTAGCCGTCATTTTATTACTACGCGTAAAGGAAACAACCTGCTTTAACGTATTTTCTACTAAAGGTTTTCCACTAGCATCATAAATTTCCCCACGGGCAGAACTGGTTGTGACCTTGGTCTGACTAGCTGAGGCTAGCTTTTTTTCGTAAAAATCCTTGTTCAAAACCTGCATATACAACAAACGACCAATAATGGTCATAAAGAGTAAAATGACGATTGAAAACAATAAATTAAGCCGAATCGGAATCGAATGGCTGTTAAATTTTCTCATACAAATCAGTCTCATTTCTAATACTCAATGAAAATCAAAGAGCAAACTAGGAAGCTAGCCGCAGGCTGTACTTGAGTACGGTAAGGCGACGCTGACGCAGTTTGAAGAGATTTTCGAAGAGTATAATTAAAATCTTACTCTTAATTGTACCACAATTTGAGCAGAAAATTATGGAAAAGCAAGAAGCTTTTTCGACTTTTTCGTTTTTAAAACAGAGATGCGTTTTTATTTATCTATCCTTATATTATGTGTTATAATGAAGTGTGACTATTCCCTGATCTAGTCTTCCAGTATGACTCATGTAAAGGAGCTTTCCCTATGGACAAACCAGATATCGCAACTATCATTGATTCACATTTTGAAGAAATGACAGACCTAGAGCAAGAAATCGCTCGCTATTTTTTGCAAGCTGAAACGATTACAGATGATTTATCTTCTCAACAAGTCACCCAAAAATTACATATTTCTCAAGCTGCTTTGACCCGCTTTGCTAAAAAGTGTGGCTTTACTGGCTACCGAGAATTTATTTTCCAATACCAACATCAGGCAGAAAATCAAGCCAACCAAGTCTCCAAGCACAGTCCACTGACCAAACGAGTCCTCAGAAGTTATAGCAATATGAGGGAACAAACACAAGACTTGATTGACGAAATCCAACTAGAACGAATTGCCCAGCTAATCGAAGATGCTGAGCGTGTCTACTTCTTCGGAACAGGGAGTTCTGGCCTCGTCGCCCGTGAAATGAAATTGCGGTTCATGCGTCTGGGTGTGGTCTGCGAAGCCTTGACCGATCAAGATGGCTTTGCATGGACAACCAGCATTATGGAGGAAAATTGTCTCGTACTGGGCTTCTCACTTTCTGGTACAACACCTTCTATTTTAGATAGTCTATTAGATGCCAAGGAGATGGGGGCAAAGACTGTACTCTTTTCAAGTGTTCCCAATAAAGATAGCCAGGCCTACACAGAGACTGTTCTTGTAGCCACCCACAGCCAGCCTTCCTATATCCAACGAATATCCGCTCAACTTCCTATGCTCTTCTTTATCGATTTGATTTATGCCTACTTTTTGGAAATCAATCGCGAAAGCAAGGAAAAAATCTTTAATAGCTACTGGGAAAATAAGAAACTCAACGGCTATCGTAGACAAAAACGTGTCAGAAAATCCTAGTTTGGCTAAGCCAAACTAGGATTTTTATTCATCACCAAACATACCTCTTCAAGATTATGAATTAGTCATATCTTGACTTAGTCTTGAATAATTTCATGTAATCACTTTTTGAAGGGAGTAAATAAGCAAGTCTGACGGTATCCTCAACAATTGTATACAATACAATGTAATCCTTACTCAAGGTCAATCCTCGCGTTTGGTAGCGAGGGTCTAATTTCTTACCAAATTTTTCATCAGCATCAAATCCAGCTTGGGGGAAAATTTCTAGCCGATTAATATCTTTTCTAATATTGGCTACTTTTCGTCTCGCAGCCTCTACAGAACCGATTTCCTCCGCTATATACTGATATATTTTATCCAGACTATCAATCACTCTAGGAGAATACAAAATCCTATATCTTTTATAATCCATAGCGTGTCACGACATCCTCATCTGTCAAGTAATTTCCAGCCTCAATCTTGGCATAACTTTCTTGAACTTCTACTTGTAATTGTCTAAACAAATACTCCTTCTCTAATTCCTCTTCACTCAGTAAATCTACTTCATTTGTTACGGCAACATTCTTTAAAAATAATCTGAGTGCTGATGAAAGAGAGAGATTTTTTTCTTTTAACACTTCCATGGCATCATTTACTAATTCTCTATTAGCTTGGAAGGTCACAATCTTACTTGAATTCGCTATAGTCATTTTATATAATTCCTTTATATATTTTATTTATTATCTCACAATTATAAAGAAAGTCAAGGGAATTTGATTAGAAAATCCTAGTTTGGCTGAGCCAAACTAGGATTGTTTTGTCTTAAAATGATAATATGCACCAAGCATACCTGCTGTATTCTGGTGATGGGCAAATTCTAATCGTGTTTTTTCTGCTAAACTTGGTACCAAAGCCTCTTTCAAGGCTGTGCGGATCTTAGGTTTGAGGATAGCCTCTTGCCCCATGATACCACCACCAAGAATAACCACTTCTGGATTGGCAACGTAGCAAATATTTGCCAGACCTTTTCCTAGATAGTCTACCATGCGGTCAATACCTTCCATGCAGAGTTTATTGCCTTCAGTGGCTTCCTTGAAAATGCGTCGGCCATTCCACTGATCAACATCTTCTCCATGAGATGTTGCTACATACTCCACCAAGGCTGTGGTAGAAGCGAGATCCTGAAAAGCTCCATCTTGCATATGCATATACCCGACTTCACAGGCCGAATTGCTAAAACCATGGAAGACTTTCCCATCCATAATCAAGCAACCACCGATACCTGTTCCAATGGTCAAGCAAAGGGTGACACTTGCTCCCTTACCTGAACCAGATACTGCCTCAGCCAGACCTGCACAGTTGACATCATTTTCAATCTCACAAGGAATAGCAAAGCTTTCTTCGATTTCCTTCTTGAACTGGGTTCCTGCATAGTTAGGGATTTGCGGTCCAGCGTAGAAAATCTCACCCTTATCTGGATCCACCATTCCTGCAGAAGAAATGGCAACACCTGCTACTGGGCCTTTTTCTAAATAGCTGGCTACAATATCTTTGGTTTTTTGTAAGATATGAGGTCCACCCTTATGCGCCTCTGTTGGCATTTCATGCGATTCAAGAAGTTGCCCCTCTTGATCAACCAAACCATACTTGATGTTGGTTCCACCGATATCAATTGCAACGTAGTGTGTCATAAATACCTCCTTATGGATTAGAGGAAGCGCTCCTTGGTTTCGCGAATCAAGGCTGCAGCTGCTTCTACAACTGGACGATCCTCTTCAGTTACTGGCGTCAATGGTGAACGAACAGAACCAATATTCAAGCCTTCATTGATCTTCAAGACTTCCTTAATCACACCGTACATATTTCCATGTGCAGAAGTGAGTTTACCAATGATAGCGTTGATAGCATACTGCAATTCACGCGCTGTTTCCAAGTCTTTGTCAGCAATCAACTCATTGAGTTTCAAGAAGAGTTCTGGCATAGCACCGTAAGTACCACCGATACCAGCCTTAGCACCCATGAGACGGCCACCTAAGAACTGCTCATCTGGACCGTTAAAGACGATATGGTCTTCTCCACCAAGGCTCACAAAGGTTTGGATATCTTGAACTGGCATAGAAGAGTTCTTAACACCGATAACACGTGGATTTTTCAACATTTCAGTGTAAAGGCTTGGAGTCAAAGCAACACCAGCTAATTGAGGAATGTTGTAAATCACGTAGTCTGTGTTTGGAGCTGCAGAACTGATATCGTTCCAGTATTTTGCAACTGAGTATTCTGGCAAGCGGAAGTAAATTGGTGGAATCGTTGCAATGGCATCTACACCCAAGCTTTCTGCGTGGCGAGCAAGTTCCATACTATCTTTAGTATTATTGCAAGCAACATGGGCAATAATAGTCAACTTATCTTTGGCAACTGCCATGACTTCTTCCAAGATTAACTTGCGGTCTTCAACGCTTTGGTAGATACATTCACCAGAAGAACCATTGACATAAAGACCTTGAACACCTTTATCAATGAAGTATTGAACCAAGGCACGCGTACGCTCTGGACTGACTTCTCCTTGATCATCATAACATGCGTAGAAGGCTGGAATGACACCTTCGTATTTTTTCAAATCTGACATAGATTTTCTCCTATTATTTTTATTTTCTGCTAAAGCAGATTCTTTCTTTACTTCTTTAGTATACACTTTATCGAAAAGGCTTTCAATATCTTATAGACACTTAGATTTTAGTTTCTCGCTTATAGAATAGCGTTTGGAGCGTTTGAAAGTAGTTTCAGAAATAATTGCAACCCTTACTCATACTTAGCAAATAGCTTTTCCATCACTCCCACTTGTAAAAAAGCAAGAAGTCCAAAACCAAAGAGAATAAAAGCTGATCCTCCCAATAGAAGGGTAAAGGCTGATAGATATAGAAACATCAAAATCAAAAAGATAATTGCAATCATCAAGATAAACCAAGGAGCATTAAAACTAGCCAACATCAATCCTTTTTGAAGAATTTCTTTCCAAGATAGGTCATAGCGCGCAGCGATTGGATAGCTAGCCAACATCACAATGGTAAGGAAAATCAGAATACCTAGACAAATAGCTTTAACCAATTGGAATGGCAGAGCTGTTTGACCCCAGAAAAGATAGAGATCTGAAAGAGTTAGAAATACAATTCCTAATTCTAACATCCCCAACTGAAAACCTAGTTTCAGATTTTGCCTGAAAACTCTTAGATAGGTTCTAAAAACTGGAACACGTCTGCTCTTCTTAACTTCGAACATGGTCTCGTAGAGGCTGATTTTAGCCACTCCAATCGTTACGATTGGCAAACAAGTTACTACAAAGAGAAGATTGATTGTTACAATATCTAAAACCTTCTCACTAATTCGCATGAGAAAATTATCTGTATCAAATGCAGCCTTGATGAGACTTCTTCCTTTTTGTGCCATGTTTGCTCCTCCATCATTTTTCTTTGTAAACTGTTTTCTTTTTTGTCAGTAAAGCTTTCATAAGTCCCTACCATGAACAAATCTATTTTTTCTTTTTTCTTTTGGACTTTTTTCTACTTTTATCTATGGACATATAATCTATATATATCCCGGACAGCGAAGCAATTAAAATAGTACTCCAAGTATGCTCATTAAATCCATCTAGCCCTCCACGGATTATCATTGCAAGCACTGTCCAAGCTAACATATTCAATAAAAAAATACAAAGTGCTTTCAATAAAAAAATACAAAGTGCTTTCATTCTCTCGTTTTAAAAGTTTATACAACCATATACATCAACTAGATTCACAGCTATTTGTAAAATCCTTCCATAAATCTTGAGCAGTGATCCTACTCTTGCTCCCGCAGCCATAAAGACTTTGCTGAACTTCAATCCTGCCATACCAATAGCATTTCTGAATAAAGATACTGACAATAAGAGCTCATTTCTCTACCTCACAAAGATCAATTTCATGGTAGAACCTAATCAAAGATTTACAAAAAGACAATTCATCCTATTTTCAATCAATCAAAATTTTAAAGAGATATTTTCGAACCTTTTCTTCCATGCCTGCATAGCCAGTTGGCTGATGTGGCTCACCTGGGAAGAAAATCGCAAAATTGTGATAACCCAACAAGAGTGGGTAGTGTTCATGACAATGGACAAAACCAATATCACTTGTTTCGTCAAATGCTACTGCTTCATCTTTGATACGTGAACCGTAGCTCGAATATTCATGCCCTTCTACCAACAAATGCAAGTCTGCATAGTTCTTATGGTGTTCAAATTGATCATTTTCAGCTTGATTGAGGACATTTTCTTGAACAACTAGAAAGACTTTATCTCCGTCAATCTCATACTTACCTAGTTCGAAAGAATCCTTACGATGTTGGTAGAGATAGTCGATAGCCTTGTCTAAATTGGGATGAATCCCTTTGTAAAAGGTGATGTTTTTCAAATCGTCAAAAATCATACTCTTTCCTTCGTTTCTGATAGTTAACTAAAACCATTCTTAAGTTGATAAGTGTCTGACAAAATCTCTAAGGTAAGCAAATACCCAACATTTTGTAGACACTTATAACTCTATATTCTCTTATACTCAATGAAAATTGAAGAACAAACTAGGAAGCTAACCGCAGGCAATACTTAAGTATGGCAAGGTGACGCTGACGTAGTTTGCATTCGATTTTCGCAGAGTATTATCCTTTGACCGCTCCCATAGTAATCCCTTGTGTGAAGGATTTCTGGAAGACTAGGAAGACTGTTACAATTGGCACGGCAGCAAGGGCTGCTCCTGCCATAATTAAACCATAGTTGGTTGCCATTTCAGCCTGCATGGTCGCAACCCCAAGTGAAATAGTCAAATTGTTACGTGAAGTCAACATTACCAACTGCATGAAGTAGTCATTCCAAGTATTGATGAAGGTAAAGATTGCAAGAGCCGCAAACCCTGGTTTTACAATTGGGAAGGCTACGCTCCAAAAAGTACGAATCTCACCACAACCGTCAATCTTAGCTGATTCGAGCAATTCTGTAGGGATATTTTCACTGAACTGTTTCATGAGGAAGACCCCAAATGGCCATCCAATCAAAGGCAAAATAACTGCCCAAAGAGTGTCATGAATTCCCATGAAGTTGACGATACGTACCAATGGTACAAGGACAACTTGTTTTGGAAGCGCCATAGCAGCGATAAAGATAGCAAATAGGATACGTTGACCATAGAAACGTTTTTTAGCCAATACATAACCTGCTAGAGATGAGGTTGCACAGACTAAGAACATGGTTACCAATGAGATAAATACTGAGTTCCACATCCATTGCAAGGCAGGGTTCTGCACCATAAGTTGTTGGAAGTTTTCCATGGTTGGCATTTTAGGGAACCATTGTGGCGGAATCATAATGGTATCAGGCTGTGACTTGAATGCCCCTGTCAAAATCCAGTAGAATGGAAAGATGAACAGCACAGTCAACAAGAGCAAAATGATTGTTGAAATAACAGTAAAGGCTGTTAATGGTTTTTTTTCTGTAGATTGCATAACTGTCTCCTTTCTTTAGTATTCTACGTCGTTTCCAAGTACTTTAAATTGAACAAAGCTTACGATAGCAATCATGACTGCCAAGAAGACACCAATGGTGTTGGCATAGCCGTATTCTGTCAATTGGAAGGCTTTTTCGTACAGGTAGTACATCAAGGTACTTGTAGAGTAGTTTGGACCACCAGATGTCAAAAGCTGAATCAAGGCGAAACACTGGAAGGAGTTAATTGTTGTGATGATTGCAATATAAAGAGTTGTTGGAAGAAGGCTTGGCCATTTAATCTTCCAGAAAACTTGAAACTCAGTTGCACCATCAACACGCGCCGCTTCAACCAGTGAATTATCAATATTACCCATAGCAGCGATATAAAGGATGATGGGCTGACCAACTGAAGTGGTCAAGAGAATAATCATAATCGCCATCAATGCCCAGTGCTTATCACCAAGCCATGAAATGTTTTGAGTAATGATATGACTTGATTTAAGCACAAAGTTGAGAATTCCTGATAATGGATCATAGATCCATTTCCATACAACCGTTACGGCAACACTACCTGTTACAACAGGAAGGAAGAAGACAAAACGGTAGAAGGATCTGGCAATAGCATTTTGGTGATAGGTTTGCGATGCTACAAAGAGTGAGAATAGAACAACAACTGGCACAGATCCAATAACCAAAATAACTGTGTTAATCAGAGATTTTGCAAAGACAGGATCTTTAAACATACGGACATAGTTATCTAAGCCCACAAATTGGAAACTAGTCATAGAATAGTTAAAGAAACTTGTGATGAAGCCCATAATCATTGGTGCTAAAACAAAGATAATAAAGAAGAACAACACTGGTGCTAGGAAAGCATAGGAAATCACTGTTTCCCGCATACGAATTTTATTGACTTTCACAGTCGGCACCTCTCTTTCAAATAGAATAATTTTTTGACTTTCTTGAACTGTTTTAAAATCAAAATGAAATTTTTTATGATTCGCTTATGTAAGAACTTCATTTTAATTTCGTGACAGTTTCTTACATTTTAAACAAAAGCCCCCTTTTCTTACACTATCTGTGTAGAGGGAAAAGGGGGTATACACTCTTAGCTTCTTTAAAAAACTACTTTTTATAGAATAACTAAGGACTATTGTTTCATAGCTTTTTTGATTGTTTCGTTCGCTTTTTCAGTGAAGGCTTTCAAAGCGTCCGCTGGTTTTTCGTCACCATTTGATACAGATTGCAACATTGGGAACCAAAGTGTTCTCATTTCAGCAAATCCATCAATAGTGTTGTAGTATGGTGAGTAGTATTGAGTCCAGCCGCTGATTGTTTCCATGCGTTTGTCTTCATAAAGTTTTCCAAATGAAGTACGGACTGGGAAAGCACCTGTACGAACTACGTCTTTAGGTCCCCACTCTTTGTCATCTGCGATAAACTGGATGAATTTCTTAGATGCAGCGACTTTCTTGTCGTCTTTATTGTTGAATACTGCAAATCCGTTTACAAGGTATTCAAGAGCTGGTTTACCTTCGTCTGATGGGAATGGTACTTCTACTACTTCTACCTTACTTGCTTCTAACAGTTTAGCTTGGATACCATTTTGAGCTGGTGCCCAAAGGGTTGTGTAAGATGTTTGACCGTTGGCAAAGTTTTGGATATCTGCCCCACCGTCAAATTGTGAACCATTATTGAGCAAATTGTCTTTAATCCAGCCAGTTGCTTTTTCAAGACCTTTGACGAATTTAGGATCATCAGTTGTATATTTGCTAACTTTTTCATCTGTTACAGAACCGCTATAAAGGTTAGAGATAAAGGCACGTGTTCCTTGGTCTCCCCCTTGACCAGAACTGAACAATGAACCTGGTGTGTAGCCCTTGTCTTTGAGTGCTTTCAATACTTTTTCAAAATCATCAGTTGTCCAACCTTCTTTTACAAGGTTTGCCACTCCAGCATCTTCTAGCATTTTCTTGTTCATTGCCATGTAGAATGGGGCAGAACTAATTGGATACATGTAAGCCTTGTCTCCAGCTTTACTTGCTTGTATGATGTTTTCGTTATTGACATCTTTAACAAATTCATCTGTGAAAAGGTCGTTCAACTCAGCCAATTTACCATTTTTACCGTATTGGATGATACGTCCTGGTGCGTCAAAGAGTACGTCCGGAGCTGTTCCTGCTTCGATGGCTGTTGTGATTTTTTCAGGGCCTGACTTGAAGTCGATGGTTTCCAATTTCACTTTTACATCTGGATTTGCTTTTTCAAACGCTTCGATGATTGATTTTTCATAAGTTCCAACACCGTCACCAGCTTTTTCTTGGGTAAATACTGGGAATGCCCACCAAGTGATTTCTGTTTTGGCACCGTCACCACCTGATTTACCAGCATCTTTACTTCCGCCAGAATTGCCACAAGCAGCAAGACCAAGAACCGCAGCACCCGCAAGTACTGTACAAGCTAATTTTCTAAATTTCATTTGTATTCTCCTATTTTATAAGCGTATCCAACTTGGATAATGAGTTCTTTGCATTTATATACGTTTTCATTTTTTCCTACTCATCAATCACTCTCCTCTATTTTTTATTAAGTCAGTAAGTACTTAATCATCTACACCTAAAATTTCATTAATACTATTTTTATATAAGATTGCTTTTGCTCCATAGATTGCTTGAATGCCACCCTTCACTTCTAAGACATCAACTGCACCAATTTGTTTTAAAAGTGCTTTATCAACTTGATTAACTTCTTTTACAGCTACACGTAAACGTGTCACACAAGCATCTACATCTTCTATATTATTTGATCCACCCAAGGCTCTGATAATTTGTAGGCTATCCTGTTTTAAATGATCCGCAGTATTTGAAGTTGAATCTGCGGATTCAGAAATTTCTTTAGAATCTACTTCTTCTCCTCTTCCTGGCGTTAGAACGTTGAATTGAGTAATGAACCATCTAAAAATAATATAATACAAAACACTCCAAATAAGTCCAAATGGAATCTGAAGAACCCAATTCGTCTTAGCGTTCCCCTGCAAAATTCCAAATAAAGTGAAATCGATTACACCTCCTGAAAATGTGTTTCCTATTGAGATATTTAAGATGTCTGCAATAAAGAAGCTGACACCATCAAGGAATGCGTGAACAACATATAGAACCGGACTGACGAATAGAAACATAAATTCAATTGGTTCTGTAATACCGGTAATAAAAGATGTTAAAGCAACTCCAAAAAACAAACCCGCGTATTTTTTACGACGATTCTTAGGAACACTATGGTACATCGCTAAACAGGCAGCCGGTAAACCGAACATCATTGTTGAGAAACGACCTGCAAAAAACCTTGTTCCTTCTGTAAATAATCCAGAATGAGCCGGATCGGCTAATTGAGCAAAAAATATTTTTTGAGCCCCAACCACTGTTTGTCCTGCAACAGTTTCAACACCACCAAGTTCAGTATACCAAAACATAGGATAAATCATATGATGTAAGCCTACTGCTCCAGAAAGTCTCATTAAAAATCCATATAGAAAAGTTCCAATTGGACCTGCCTGAGAAATATATCCACCTGTAGAAACAAGAAGTTGTTGGAAAGGTGGCCAAATAACAAAGAAGACAAAGCCAATTAAGATAGAAGAGAACGATGTAACAATAGGAACGAAGCGTGAACCTCCAAAGAATCCTAAAGCGGAAGGTAATTGAATATTGCTATATCGGTTGTGCAAATATACGGCAACTATTCCGACAACTAATGCTCCAATAACTCCAGTATCAATTGCAGATCCTTCTGCCATAAAAAGTTTTACCAGAGCTTTGATCGTTGCAGTCATAACTAAGTAACCAGTTACTCCTGCTAACGCAGCGGTTCCTTTATCTCGTTTCGCTAAGCCAATACATAATCCCACACAGAGAAGTAGTGACAAGTTACTGAATACAACCTCTCCTGCAGAGCTCATTACTTGGAATATCGATTGAAAAATACTATTGTCTAGTATTGGATAAGTTGCTATCGTGGTTGGGTTTGAAAGTGCACCACCAATCCCCAAAAGTAGACCTGCTGCAGGAAGTATAGCTATAGGTAACATAAAAGCTTTTCCAACTTTTTGTAAAACTTTAAATATAAAACTCCCCCCTCACATCTTATTTAAGACCAGCAACGAAGCGTTCTGTAATCTCTTTTGGTCTAGTAATAGCGCCACCAACAACGATGCCTCGCACTCCGTATTCAAGGATTTGTTTGGCTTGTTCTGGTGTATGAATTTTTCCTTCTGCAATGACATCTACACCGGCATCACAGAGTTTTTTGATGAGTTCAAAATCTGGACCATCCACTTTTGGACTGTAGGATGTGTAGCCTGATAAGGTTGTTCCGACAAAGTCAATTCCTGCTTCGACCGCTGCCAATCCTTCTTCAAAAGTACTGGTGTCCGCCATCAAGAGCTGGTTAGGATATTTCTCCTTGACCTGACGAATGAACTCTTGAATTTCCAAACCATCGTAGCGTTCACGCTTGGTACAATCCAGAGCAATCACCTCGATGTCCAGTTCTGCCAATTCATCAACTTCTTTCATAGTAGCCGTGATGAAGGGTTCTTGTGGCGGATAATCTCGTTTGATTATCCCAATAATCGGAAGTTTGGTGACTTCCTTAATTTCCTTGATATCGCGA
The DNA here is from genome assembly GCF_013276815.1 of Streptococcus sp. 1055. NCBI lineage: Bacteria > Bacillati > Bacillota > Bacilli > Lactobacillales > Streptococcaceae > Streptococcus > Streptococcus sp. 1055. The sequence continues at coordinate 14,127 of NZ_VMLT01000091.1, forward strand.
ACACTATTGGCTCGGATACCGACTGCTCCACCTTGCTCAGCCGCTTTGACCAGCAAGGGAATCACCCCTCCCGCTTCTGTATAAAGCGGTTCATGAGGAAGAGCCTGACAAGAAACGATGATTCCATCTTTGATTTGTTCAATCAAGGCTTCTTTACTAATCTGTGGCATCTTCTTTCCTCCCTTTCTTTTTTCTTTATTTCTATGAGATTATTATACCTTAAAATTAAAACGCTTTCAAGAGTTTGTAGTATAATAGATTTCAGTTTCAAAAACTAGCCAAGTCAAACAGCTCCTCTAAAAGTACTTTCAGAGGAGCAAGTCGACCTATAATAGGAGAATACCAAAATTTAGTTTACAATTTCTGACAATTTTACTTTGCGATCTTCAAACATAGACTGGGTACAAGCATCTGCAGTAGCAATTGCTTCTAGGGCAGCTTCACCTGTCAAAAGTTTTGCAAATTCTTCTGATACTGGAGCTCCTTCCATAATCTCATGCAGATAGCGCATTTCTTTATCAATGACAGATGATAGCCATAATGGAGTACGTTTACCTGGTTTACCATAAGCAATTGCTCCATCCATCTCTGTACTATGATAGATACGAGTCCGATCATCATCTTCTTCTTGCGATTCGTGAATCAAGAAATAGCTTTCTTGCCCATCTAGCTTAAGAGTTCCTTTACAGTTGAATAAGTCTAAGCGGATGGCACCTTTGCTTCCTTGGATTAAGACATAATGTTCACCCCAACGATAAGCTGAACCCCATTCTAACAAAGCAAAACGCTTATTAGAAAATTCCATATTGACAAAAATCATATCATCTTCATCACCGAAATGTTCACCTTCATGGGCCACATTTCCACCTGTCATGGTTACAGTTTCAGGCATGCTCCCCATAAGGAATTGAACGCAATCCAACTCATGGATGTGGTGATACAAGTGACCACCTGATTTTTCACGAATTTTTTTCCATGATACTGACGGTTGTTGTTCTTCCCAACCATTACGAGCTGTGTGACAATATAGAACGTCTCCGATAACTCCTTGATTAATGAGTTCTTTTGCATGATGGACACCATTAAAGAAATTCATAATATGTCCTGCCATAAAGGTCACATTGTTTTCTTTACATGCATCTACCATCTCGCGACAATCTTGATAAGAAAGCGCAATTGGTTTTTCACAGAAAACATTTTTACCATGTTGTGCGGCCTTGATAACTGGTTCTTTATGAAGATTATTTGGAGTTGCGACGATAACACAATCTACTTCATCGCTAGAAACCAACTCATCTAGGGAACTTGCTACTTTTGCTCCCAATTCTTCTGCAATTACTTCTGCATTATCTGGATCATAGAGAAGAGTAATCTCTGCTCCATCATTCTTTTGCATATAACGAGCCAATTCAGCTCCAAAATCCCCTGTTCCAACAACACCGTATTTAACCATGTTTTTTCTCCTTTATTATTGAATAAACTTTCTAATTTTAACTTATACTCTTCAAAAATCTCTTCAAACCGAGTCAACGTCGCCTTACTGTGCGTATGGTTACTGACTTCGTCAGCTTCATCTACAACCTCAAAAACGTGTTCTGAGCTGACTTCGTCAGTTTTATTTGCAACCTCAAAGCTGTACTTTGAGCAGCCTGCGGCTAGTTTGCTCTTTGATTTTCATTGAGTATTACTTCACAGATCCTTCTGACAATCCACTTGCAATCTTATTTTGGATGACAGAGAAGAAAATGATTGATGGAAGAACTACAATAACAGACGCTGCCATCATATCTCCCCAGTCTAGTATTTCTGAACCATTAAGTGAACGAAGGGCTACTGCTACTGTCATCTTTCCTGTATTGTTAATCAAAATCAAGGCATACAGGAATTCATTCCAAGCATTGATAAATGTATAAATAGCTGTTGCTACAATACCTGGTGCTACAATCGGTAGCACAACTTTATAAAACGTTACAAATTTATTTGCACCATCAATTCGAGCTGCTTCTTCAATTCCAATTGGAACTGTTTGGAAAAATCCAACTAAGAGCCAAACTGCATATGGAACACTAAAAGATAGATAAACCATCATCAAGCCAAATAAACTATTTGTTAACCCAACTTTAGCAATGGCAATTGAATAGGGAATTTCTAACAAAATTGGTGGGAAAATGTAGGTAATGACGAGTAGTCTCGACATGATTGCTCCCAATTTAGGAAAGAATCGAACAATACCGTAGGCTGCCATAGCAGAAATAATAATCGCAATGAGGGTTGTAGCTAAGGCAATGATTAAACTATTTCGAATGTTATCAATAAAGTGCAAATCGTTGATAACATGTATAAAATAATCTAATGTAAACTGTTCAGGCCAAAATCGTGTTGGATACTGAGTCAATTCCCCTTTCCCCTTGACAGACGATATGATAATCCATACCAATGGGAAAATTGCAACAATAGTCGCACCAATCAAGAGTGCATGTGAGAGAATATCTAAATAAATACTGGATTTCTTCTTCATTATTTTCTACCCTCCTTTTCCCACTTACTGATGATAGCAAAGTAGATAAAGCAAATCGCCATCAAGAAGATAAAGAGCAACACTGTAACTGCTGAAGCACGACCCAACAATTTAGTGCCCCAACCCAGGTTGTAAGCAAAAATTGGAAGCGTCGTTGTAGCATTAGCCGGTCCACCACCCGTAATAAGGTAGATAATGTCAAAGTTATTAAAGATCCATACAGTTCTCAAAACAACTAGAAGCCCTACAACTACTTTAATATGTGGAAAGACGATAAACTTGAACACCTGCCAACTTGAAGCACCATCTATCTTAGCAGCCTCAAATTGTTCTTCTGGTACTGTTTGCAAAGCTGAAAGCACATTAACCATAATCATCGGCGCTCCAAACCAAATGTTGATAAACACCAAACATAGGAATGCCCATGTACTATCTGTCAAAAATGCAGGTGTATGTTCCATTAAACCTAATTTTACGATTAGATTAGGTAAATAGCCATAAACCCCGTTTAGAATCCATTGCCAAGAGAAGGCAATAACGATTGTAGGAAATGCCCAAGGAACAATCAATAAGGTCCTATATAATTTCTTAAAGTGGCGTACTCTATGAAGAGCTAAAGCCAATACAAACCCTACTAAAACTTGACCAACTAATGAGAAAATGGTCCACTTAATTGAATTAAAGAACGCATTAAAGAAGTTGGGATCTGATAGCACAGCTTTATAGTTAGCTAAACCAACAAATTTATAATTGGGCATAATCAAATGCTTATTGGTAAAGCTATAAAAAATACTCGAGAAAAACGGATAAACAAAGAGTAATCCTACGATAATCATAGCTGGCAAAACAAATATCCAGCGAGTTAAATTACGTTCTTTAACCATTCTCCTTCTCCCTTCTTTTACAAGATTGGGCTAGAGCTTTTCAGCTCACTAGCCCACCTATTTTCTAGTCTTTTACATCTACTGAACAGCCTCAAATAAATCGTTTAATTGTTTTTCTGCTTCTTTTGCAGCTTTCATAGGATTTGTTCCATTTGTAATGATATCTTGGAACATCTGTTCAATAATGTGTTGGTTAGTCAACATACCAGCTTGTACACTTGGTCCATTTTCATAACCAATAGCAGTACCTTTTTTAACAGCTTCAGTAATCACTTCTTCAGCATGTTTAAATTTCTTACGAGTTTCATTTTCTTTATAGGCTGCAGAATCGCTAATCCCCTTAATAGTTGGCAACATACCTACTGGAGTTGAATCAAGGAATTTAACGTAGTCTTCTTCATTATAAAGTGATTCTAAGAATGCTTTAGCAACTTCTGGATGTTTTGAATTTTTCCAAACAACCATTGGAATGTTTGAGGTCTCAATTCCTTGGTCTTTATCAGATTCTTTGATTTTTGGAATAGGATAAGCATCAATCGAATCAATCAATTGAGGACTGTTGGCATTGATTCCTCCGATATGGAAGCCAGAGTTAAAGTCAAATGCTGTTTTTCCTTGATAGAACAAGGTAGCTTGCTGAAGGACATTAAAGTTCAAAGAATCTTGAGGTGAGATTTCTTTATACAATTTAACCCAGTATTTAATACCATCTTGAGCAAGTTGACTTGTCAAGTCTGCTTTAAGATCTTTTGTTAAGAGGCTTCCTCCACCACTACGTACGTAGAAGTTCAAGAAACGTGTTGCCATTAAGTCATTTGTTCCAAACGGAACAGACAAGCCATAAACTCCAGCTTCTTTCAATTTTTTAGAAGCTTCATAGAGTTGATCCCAAGTTTTAGGAACCTCAATATTATGCTCTTTTAACAAATCTGTTCTAACCCACATGACTTGTGCATGTGAATAAAGAGGAACAGAGTAGTAATCATCTCCGATTTTTGCTTCATTTAAGGCAGTTTCGTTAAATTTATCTTGTCCAATACGCTTGATAGAATCATTTAGCGGAACCAAAGCATCTGAGTTGACCATTTCCATTACTTGGTTAGGAAGAGCTGTACTAATATCTGGCACATTTCCATTTGCTAAACCTGTAGTCCATTTAGTATAGAAGTCATTCCAAGAGAATGTTTCAATCTTGATTTTCGTTTTTGGATGCTTTTGCATGAAAGCATCTGCTGATTTTTGAATACTTTCTAAACGTGGTCCTTGAGTAAAGGAGTGCCACATTGTAATCTCACCAGATAATTCTGTCGGTGGTTCAGTACTAGTTGTACTTTCTTTCCTGAACAAGCTACCAAGGCAACGGCTGCTAGCGCAACTCCAGCTAGACATAAAAACTTTCTCATTTTTTTCATCGTTCTTCCCTTTCTACATTAAGAAATCGCAACTTTAAAGACAATTTTTTTCACAGGTTCATCATTTATACGAACCTTGGGTTGATGTAAATCTTCTGGAAAAGTGATGAGGCATTCGCCAGCTCTCAAATGAACCAACTGTTCCACTTTCCCTGTGTATAATTCAATATCCTTCTCTTCATCATACTCTTGGGTAACGCTTACATTTTTCGGCGACGTAACAGCCATGGCTTCTTCGTTTTCCAAAACTAAATGAATATCCAAATATTTTTGGTGTGTTTCAAAGAAAGCCCCTGCTTGACCATCTGCTAGATAAGTAAAGCAATTCCCAAACAATCGATCACCATCGATAGCAATCGAACCTTCTGTTAAATTTTCTAGTCCTGTTTTTTCTAGAAAATCTATTAATGTTGCAAAATGTGGATTTACTCCCACATAAGTTCCTAAACGGCTAATTTTTGTAATAATCATCTCTTCTAACCTCCTTTCTCAATCTATTTTTCCTATCCAAGTTCCCCATTCTTCTGTCTAGCATTTTCTACTAGAAGGACATAAAAACACTACACTCTCTAACCTATACTCTTTGAAAATCTCTTCAAACCACAGTCGCTTCACCTTGGATTATATAGGTCAGTCTTATCTACAACCTCAAAGCGGTGTTTTGGGCAATCTACTGCTAGCTTGCTAGTTTCTTCTTTGATTTTCATTCAGTATCTCCTCAATCTTCACAAGGAGGTCTGATTTTTCTAGCGACAAACAGAATAAATAAGTTAGTTCAATGAGCTACCTTCCTTATAGATGAAATTGATATTCATGAAGGAAGTCCGCCCTTTATTTTTTGCAAAAGATACTAGTATGAATCTATTTGGGGACTTGAATTTATAAGCTGCTCACTTCGTTTTTCTAAAATAATTCTAATCTATTATTCTAGCACTAATAGACTCTTTGGCTAAATCTCCTTTCTACATCTCGTTTCACCAAAAACTTTTAAGAGAGAAATACTCTATATTTCATTCTCTAAATTAGTTTTGTTACCGTTTCCAATTAGAGTATACTTTTTTTTTTTAGTATTTCAAGTCTTTTTCTAATTTGGAATTTAGTTTCAAATCTTTTTTAACTATATCAAATATATTAAAAGTACTTTCAAAAATAATCAAATTCTTACAATACTTGTTTCGAGTGGACAAGATAAGAAAACAAGAAAGTCAATTTTAGGAGAAGACAAGGTTAATAGTCGCATGATATAATGCAATGATGTAAAAATCGAACAAATTGATTGGAAAATTCAAACCAATTTCTAACAATGATTTAAGAATTGTTGTGTCCTAATATAGATTCAATGCACTATAAAACGCATAATATCAAGTTTTTTTAATTACCTGATACTATGCGTGTTTGTGATTTTTAAGATTTTATGCCTAGAGTCTCTATATGAGGACTTAAAAAACTGACTCGTAGATGATTTCCTAAAGTCAATCCTCTTACCTAAAAAAACGACTTCTAAAAAAGTTGCCTTCATCGAGAGGTGAAGCAATGATTGTCCTAAAAAATAGTTGGATCGCAAATCTCTCTGAAAATTTCTTCTCTCTGCCTAACTTGAATTTGAGATTCAACATTCTTATTTATGATGGTCTTTCAATAATACTTCAAACTCAGCAACAGTCATGCCCAACTGCTGACTGGCAACCTCGGAAGTCAGAAGTCCTTGGTGGACTAGATTTAGTAGCATAGACAAACTTCCTTCAACTTTCCCACGTTCAAGTCCTTGTTCTAAACCTTTTTCGATGCCTTGTTCAATCCCCTCTGCGCGACCACGTTCAAGACCTCTCTCTAAACCTTTTTCCTCAGCTTGCTCCAAAGCATAGTCCTGTGCTAATAAGGCTTGTTCTTCTCGCCTGCATTGTTCACTAAACATTTTCCTATCCTCCTCGGACCAGCTCTTGTAGTCCAGCAGTTGATCTGCTTGGCTGATGGCTCGCTCGGGCTGCTGGGTAAAGGGTTTATTCCCGAAAAACTCTAACCATGGTTTACGAACCTTGTCTTTGCTGGTTTCTCTGTATTTTCTTAATTCCAAGAACGCCATCTTGACTAGATGGTTTTCCTGTCCATTGTTTGTAATTGTTAAAACCTCACCTGTCGAATCCTCTCGCATGCTAAAACTATGAAAAGCCAAGTCATCTGAGAACTAGTTACTATCCACAATTGCGATAGCGTATACTGGTGAGATGTGTTTATAACTCTGATGAGTATCACCTTCTCGTTGACGAATTTTTTCAAGATTTTGATTGACCTAACTGCAAAGGTAAGCCCATAAACGATTGATGAAAAAATTCTGATGATGAACCTGAATTTCGATGATAACTTGCGTACCATTATCCAACTCCGCCAAAACATCTATACTGGTATAGAAATCTTGCGCCGAATAGGTCATGGAAGGCAAGACATGAATATTGCTTCCCTCCAAAATGGTCACATTTTTTGCTGGTAAATCCAGCATATCGCGAATAAATTGACAAGTGATTTCCGGATTGCTAAAAATCTTCTTAGCAACCAAATCATTGGTCGGGCTAATGCCCGGATGACGTACAGTCATATTGCTTCTCCTTTCATTATAGCACATTTTTTAATCTAGGTTTACTAGATTCACTGCTACTACCTATTTATTCGGAAAAGAAAGACAAAAGGAGCGAGAAAGTTAAAAATTATTAATCCTAATCACTTGTAAAGAGATAAATCTTGCTCATATTATTTATTAAAGACTCTATTTTACAAAAAAGATTACAAAATCAGCCGTTTTAGAGAACTCTTACCACTTCCTAGACTATTAATTCTAATGTTTTTTATACTACTCGCTTGCTCATCAATAGGTCATAAAGCAAAATCAGTTGATCCATTCCCCGTACTCGTTCACTCTATAGCCGTCTGGTGTTAGCGAATTGAAAAGTAGTTTCCCAAAAGCATCGATATAGTACCACTTTCCTTTATAATAAATCCATGTATTGGATTCCATGGAACCAGATGATCCTAAGTAGTACCACTTTCCTTTATAATAAATCCATGTATTGGATTCCATGGAACCAGATGATCCTAAGTAGTACCACGCGCCACTTGAATCTTGGAACCAGCCTACCTCCATCATGCCATTATCCTTGAGATAATACCAATTACCGTCTGTATCCTGTATCCAACCGGTTTGCATGATTCCATTCGCATCAAAATAATACCATGCATCATTTTCTTTCATCCAGCCTGTCCGTTCTTTCCCATCGGAATTTCTAAAATACCACTGATTATTTATCTTATGCCATCCTCTTTGTTGATTATATGTAATAACAGAATGTTCAACAGTAGAAAGTGACATGTTATCCGCTTCAACGCCAAAAACAGCTGTTAACGATGACGAACCTGTCCCGTTCGTTGTGAATTGAGCAGTGGTTTCTGGGCTAGATAATCTTTCCTGTTTTGATGGAGTCTTTATTTTTCTCTCATCTCGGTGCCCTTCTACTGTCAATTTTTCTCCACCTGTAACTTTAGCCACAAAGTCTGGAACTTCCACTCTTTCAGGGACTAGTTCTTTTGAAGATACTATAGACTTCCCAAGGTCTCCTGGTATTTTTTCTCCCGATACTAAAACCTCTGACTCTGAAAATTCCTCACTAGACGCAGGCAGTTCTTCTCTGATCGGCGCATCTTTTGGAACTAGAAACTCTACTTTATCTGGAGATACCACTTCCTCTTTGAGATTACTTGAGTTTTCTTCCGTCGATGACACCACTTCCTTCACACCCTTAAGAACCACACGTTCTCTCATAGGTGTAACCTCGACTGTACGAGAATTTTCAACAATCTTTCCATCAGCTAAGACCTTATAAGTCACCTTAGTAACTTCTTTACCTACATACCCCTCCGAAACAACCTCCGTTTTCCCTTTCTCTAACTCTTCAGAGTCCTCAAAACGCTCTGTAATCGGAAGTTCTTTTATGACACTGTTGGGTTTAATACCTAAAGTAATCACCTTGGATTGAGGAGCTATTTTCTTCTCAGAAACTTGAGAAGATACCGCTCCTGTATACTTATCTACTTGATAAGTAGTAGTTCGAGTAACCACCCCTCCTTTACCCTCTACAACTGAACGGAAACCAAGCTCTTTTGTTTCATCTCCTTGGTAAAGAGTATCAAAAGCAATCGATTCTTTTTCTACTTTCGGCTTAGTACCTTTATACACTACTCGGTAAATAAGTGGAACACCTTCTTTTTCACCCTTAGTATCCTCTGTACGCTCTTTTCCAACCTCAAGGGTACTATCACCTTCGTAAGTGGTAATAACCTCTGTTTCCGGCTCCTTTTGCGGTTTGAGAGGAGGTTCTACTTTATCTTTATCAGACTCTATTTTAGGTGTACTTTGTTTTTCGTCTTTTGGAGTTGAAGGAAGTTTATACTTATCCTTCTCATCCACCAAAACTTCATCTCTTACATAGACAGGCTCTTTTGGTTTACCTTCAATATAAGAACGAACCCAATCCAGTTGCTCTTTTGATAAAACCAAACCACCACTGCGGCTTCCTACAACACCATTTTGGTGAACTCCAATTAAAGTACCTTTGTCATTATAAAGACCACCACCAGACGCTCCGGGTTTTGTGCCTTCATAGCTGATACCCTCAATACCTGAACCGAAATCAGTAGTATCTACAACTTCACTATCCAAGACTGGAGATAAACGACCGTCTGGGAAACCATAAACCGAAACTTTTTCACCCTTAGCGATAGAAGTTGACTCAGAAACCACCTCTACAGGAGTTACCGCTTTGAAATCTTCTTTTAGTCGAACCAAGGCTAAGTCATTTTTAAATCCAAATACGGAATCTTTTTTATTCCAATAAACAATATCATCATCTGAAAAATGCACAGACTGACCATTCGGTAAGGTTGCTTTATACACTGTATTGGTACGACCAGATTTCGTAACGACCTCAGAACCTTTAACTGTTAAAAAATTATGAGCGACTGTTAATACTAGATTTTGTGCAATTAAGGTACCAGACCCTGACCCATCTGGCGTTTGAATATGCGTTGTAGCATAAAAATTTTCTGAACCATTCGGAGCTTGTAACACCTCTTTACTAGGCACAGGTAAGTTCGATTTGCCACTCAAGTCAACCTTACCAACCTCCGTTCTTGCGAAATCAGAAGACGAAGTAGATGAAGGATTTACTGAGTCAACAACAGCTTTTATAATGGTATTACCTAAAGCTAACTTACTGATATATTCATCAGACCAACTTGTATCATTAGCCAACTTGTTTATAGACACTCCATTGTAAGAAACCACTTTGGCTTTAGGAGAACTTGCTACCAACTGCTTAAAATCAGGGTTTTGTCTCAAATGAAACTCTAAACCACTTCCAACAGGACCTTCCTGAACAACCTTATCTGAAATCAAAGGATTGCCTTTAGTATCTTCTACACGTAATACTACTCGACCTTTTTCTTCACCTTTTACTAAAGTAGCTCGACCTTTTTCATCAAAACGATACAAAGCGCCGTCAATCTCAGACTCTACATCTTTTAAAGCTATATGATTTTCATCATAGTAGTAACGGTTTGCACCATCTATATACCAACCCTTTATACCATATTTATCAATCATAGAACGAATCCAAGTTCTGTGCTTTTCCGTAAAGATAGTACCACCGCCAATACGCTCACTCTCAGGAGCGTTTGAAGTATTTGTTCCGTGCTGGTGGATACCGACTACCTCTCCCTTATCATTAAACAAAGGAGCACCTGAAAAACCTCCCAAAGCTGAGGAATGATAAGTGACTGCACCGCTCTCTTTATTGATACTGCTCACAGTTGTTGAGACTGAATAAGCCTTACCGTCTTTCAAGCGAGCTTTATTTTCTTTACTTAAATTTGGAGTAGAAAAATCATTGGGATATCCGACCATAGTGATTTTATCACCAGTAGAAACCTCTTTATCACTCAACTCTCTTGGAGAGTCTTCTCCCCCTGTCATAGCTTCTACAGGCTTTTTAGTTACCACTACTGCTAAGTCGTTGCTATAGTCTTTACCAAAGTCTTTGCCGTTATACAAGTGAATAGAGTCTTTTTCAAGAGCTTCTGATACCCCTGAAGTAGGTACTTTATTGCTTTTCTCCTTTTCCGAGTTCATCACAACATAACTACGAGCAGACGCCCCACCACGCAAGACCGCAGACTTATCATCTTGGTTTTTATCATAGTAGTTATGAGCTACTGTTACCATGACATTCGGCGCTACAAAGACACCGCTACCTGATGCGGTTTGTTTCCCACTCGTACCACTATCATAAGTGGTATAAGTCATAGCAACACCCTCAGCGGACTTCTCATGAACGCTCACATCTTTTATATCATCGCCACCTTGAATAACGTCAGCATAAACGACCCCACCACCAATAACTGGTAAATCAGGAACCGATAATCCAATCATACTCACTAATGCCAGACATCCCACCAATCCATAAGCTTTTGACTTACGAAATTTTCCTAAACCTTTTAAATATAAAAACATCTTTTTCCTCACTTTAGTTTCTAATACTTATTTATCCAGATATAATAGCTTACAATCTTTTAAAATCTTCAAATAAGTTATGATTGTTCCATACTCTTCAAACCATGTCAGCCTTGTCGTGCCGTATGTATATGTTACTGACTTCG
>NZ_VMLT01000092.1:0-3436 GCF_013276815.1 Streptococcus sp. 1055
TTGATTTCATATTACTATTATATAATGCTTTTTGATTTTAGTTTAGTATTATCGTAGAAAATGGACTCGGTGCTATGGATAAACCGGATGAGAATGGTTATGTAGCAGATGACTATCGGATTACTTACTTAGAGGCCCACATCAAGGCCATGCGAGATGCCATTTACCAAGACGGGGTTGACTTGCTTGGTTATACGACTTGGAGATGTATCGATCCGGTTTCAGCTGGCACAGGGGAAATGAATAAGCGCTATGGCTTTATCTATGTAGATCGAGATAATGTAGGAAATGGGACTCTCAAACGTAGCAAGAAGAAGTCCTTCTATTGGTACAAGGATGTCATTGATAGCAATGGAGCAAGCATCGAGTAGAGCACATTTGTTTACTATTTTTATAAAATCTTCTCCCTGCTTTATAAGATGTAAAAAAGAGTTCAAATGGAACTCTTTTTTTGTTATAATGAAGGAAGAAAGATCAGACAGGAGAATAAAATGTCAGAACCATTATTTTTACAATCAGTTATGCAAGAAAAAATCTGGGGTGGAACCAAGCTACGTGATGAGTTTGGCTACGACATCCCAAGTGAAAAAATAGGGGAATACTGGGCTATCTCAGCTCACCCAAATGGAGTTTCTAAAGTTGCCAATGGTAGTTTTGAGGGAACAGATCTAGCTACTTTGTATGCAGAACACCGTGAATTGTTTGGCAATCGTCCTGAGCCTGTATTTCCGCTTTTGACTAAGATTCTGGATGCCAACGACTGGCTCAGTGTTCAAGTTCATCCAGATGATGCTTATGGACTCGAGCATGAAGGCGAGCTTGGAAAAACAGAGTGCTGGTACATCATCGCTGCGAATGAAGGTTCAGAGATTATCTACGGCCACAATGCCAAGTCAAAAGAAGAACTCCGCCAGCAAATCGAGGACAAGAATTGGGATGACTTGCTGACAAAAGTGCCTGTTAAGGCTGGAGATTTCTTCTATGTGCCAAGTGGCACCATGCATGCCATTGGGGCTGGCATCTTGATTCTTGAAACCCAGCAGTCTAGCGATACCACCTATCGCGTCTATGACTTTGACCGCAAGGACGATAAGGGCAACTTGCGTGAACTTCATCTTGAAAAATCCATTGATGTCTTAAACATTGGTGAGCCTGCAAATAGCCGTCCTGTAACTGTTAAAGCAGATGATTTGCGTTCCACTCTCCTTGTATCCAATGATTTCTTTGCAGTTTACAAGTGGGAAATTACTGGAAAAGTTGACTTCGAAAAGACAGCTGACTACAGCTTATTGAGTGTCTTAGCCGGTCAAGGTCAACTGACTGTTGACGGGAAAAATTATCCAATCCAAAAAGGCAGTCACTTTATCTTACCAAGTGATGTTGAAGCTTGGACTCTGGAAGGGCAAGGTTTGGAAGTGATTGTTAGCCATCCATAAAAAAGAAAGGGCCTGAGTTTACTACTCAAGTCCTTTTTGATTACATAAATTGGGCGATGAAGACCACGATGATGATGATTGGAATGACGAAACGAAGAAGGAAGAGCCAGACTTGGAACAGTCCCTGTTTCCATGCGGTTTCATCAAGATGGAGTTCCTCCATTGCAAGAGCCTTTTTAAAGATATAGCCTGTAAAAAGTGAAAGGCAGAGAGCTCCAAATGGCATGAGGAGATTGGAAACCAAGAAGTCCATAGCGTCAAAGAAGGTCTTCCCAAAGATGTGAGCATCCGCCATGACACCGTAAGATAGGGCTGAGGGAATGCCAAAGACAAAGGTCAAGATTCCCAAAATGGCACGCTTGCTGTTGTCCTGGTTGGTGATATTGCCCACATTGATTTCCAGCATAACGACGGAAGAAGTGACTGTCGCAAAGAGGAAGAGCAAGAGGAAGAGGATGTAGAAAATGGTTCCAAAAGGCATCTTGTCAAAGAGTTGAGGCAAGACGATAAAGAGCAAGCTCGGTCCCCCTTCAGACTGGATATTGAAGGGGGACCGAGCTTGGAAAATGGCTAGACCTGCCATGATGGATATCGAGATATTCATGGCTACGATGGAGATTCCTGACTGGACTAGATTGGTTTTCTTGTCCAAGTAAGAAGCATAGGTCAACATGACAGTAACCCCTAGTGAGAGGGCAAAGAAAGATTGTCCCAGAGCATAGAGGGGACCAGCGCTAGTCAGTTTTGAAAAGTCTGGTTTGAGGAAGTAAAGAACCCCTTCCATGGCATTTGGCAAACTGAGAGAGCGCCCGATGATGACGACAAAGATGATAAAGAGCAGAGGCATCATGACTTTCGAAGCTCTTTCAATCCCTTTTTGAACCCCACGTGATACAATAAAGATGTTCAACAGGATAAAGGCTGCTTGAGCTCCAAGCGCAATGGCTGGATTTGAAATGATTGAAGTAAATAATTGAGCATAATCACCCGTTCCACCAATTTGGAACAATTTTCCAAACTCAATGCCTAGATAAACCAGAATCCATCCCCCAATAACACTGTAGAAAGATAAGAGGATAAAGAGGGCAAAGGCACCAATCCAACCGATAAAGTTGTACTTACTATTCTTGCCGAGTTTTCCAAAGGTTTTGATAGCTGAAACACCAGCACTTCGGCCGAGGGCAAACTCAGCAAGCAAAAGGGGAAAACCGATTAGAATAGTGGAGATGAGAAAGACTAGTAAAAAGCCACCTCCGCCATTAGCAGCAGTCATATAGGGGAATTTCCAAACGGCTCCAAGTCCGATGGCTGAACCAGCAGATGCTAGGATAAAGCCCAGTTTAGAACCCCATTGAGATTTTTCAGACATAGTTAAACTCCTAAAATTAGTATTACAAAAGAAAAAGCTACTGCCCTTGGCAAATAGCCTCGTAAGTACTCAAGATGAGCGTTTCTTTTGATTGATAGACTTGACTATCCTATCATGTTTTCTAAGGTCTGTCAAGAAAACCATTTTCATGTTATGAGAAAGTAAAAAATTTCGCAACAACGCTTGACTCTGACCTAAGGGGAGGGGTTATACTATCATTGTAAGGAGGAAATCATGTACCATATAAAAGAAGCTGCCCAGCTTTCAGGTGTCTCTGTTAAGACCCTACACCACTACGACAAGATAGGACTCTTAGTTCCTTTAAAGTCGGAAAACGGCTATCGAACCTATAATCAGGAGGATTTGGAACGCCTTCAGGTTATTCTTTACTATAAATATCTAGGTTTTTCTTTAGAAAAAATAGCAGAGCTGTTAAAGGAAGATAGATCAGATTTGTTGCCTCACTTGATCAGACAGTTGGACTATTTGACCAGAGAAAGGCAACATCTGGATACCTTGATTTCCACCTTGCAAAAAACCATTCAAGAACATAAAGGAGAAAGAGAAATGACTATTCAAGAGAAATTCGCTGGATTTAACTACCAAGACCATCAATCAAAACCACCAGTGT
>NZ_VMLT01000093.1:0-12303 GCF_013276815.1 Streptococcus sp. 1055
AATCTTCCTTCATGTAGATGGCATCTTTCTCTTTCATGATGCTATAAAGTTTTTCATTTCCCATGATAACGACGTCAATGGCACGTTCATCTTCATAGTCAAAGTGATTTTGACGAAGAACAGAGAGACGTTCATCTGGACCAAGAGAGATGTGTCCAGTAGTAGGTTCGATATCTCCAGCTAAAATTTTTAAAAAGGTTGATTTTCCGGCACCATTAGCACCGATTAATCCGTAAGTATTTCCTTCTGTAAATTTGATATTGACATCATCAAAAAGTTTGCGATCACTAAAACGTAGTGAAACATCAGATACTGTAAGCAATGTTTTTCTCCTATATGTGTAATATATTTATTCTACTAGAAAATACGGAAATATTCAAATTTTTATCTGTCAATTTTGTGTAAATTATATTTACAGCATACTTTACACAAATCCGTAAATAGCAAGGTTGATTTATTTTTATAAATTGCAGTTATTTCATTAAAAAAATGCTATAATTGAAAGGACTATATCGAAGGAGAATAAAATGACTAAACCCATTATTTTAACAGGAGACCGTCCAACAGGAAAATTGCATATTGGACATTATGTTGGAAGTCTCAAAAATAGAGTTTTATTACAGGAAGAGGATAAGTATGATATGTTTGTGTTCTTGGCTGACCAACAAGCTTTGACAGATCATGCTAAAGACCCTCAAACAATTGTAGAGTCTATCGGAAATGTTGCTTTGGATTATCTTGCAGTTGGATTGGATCCAAGTAAATCAACTATTTTTATTCAAAGCCAAATTCCAGAATTAGCTGAGTTGTCTATGTATTATATGAATTTGGTGTCATTAGCACGTTTGGAACGAAATCCGACAGTAAAAACAGAGATTGCTCAAAAGGGATTTGGAGAAAGTATTCCAACAGGATTTTTGGTTTATCCAATTGCACAAGCAGCTGACATCACAGCCTTTAAGGCCAATTATGTTCCTGTTGGGACAGATCAGAAACCAATGATTGAGCAGACTCGTGAAATTGTTCGTTCTTTTAACAACGCATATAACTGTGATGTTTTGGTAGAACCGGAAGGTATTTATCCAGAAAATGAGAGAGCAGGTCGTTTACCTGGTTTAGATGGAAATGCTAAAATGTCTAAATCCCTTAATAATGGTATTTATTTAGCTGATGATGCGGATACTTTGCGTAAAAAAGTAATGAGTATGTATACAGATCCAGATCATATTCGAGTGGAAGATCCAGGTAAGATTGAGGGAAATATGGTTTTCCATTATCTAGATGTTTTTGGTCGCCCAGAAGATGCTCAAGAAATTGCTGACATGAAAGAACATTATCAACGAGGTGGTCTTGGTGATGTGAAGACCAAGCGTTATCTACTTGAAATATTAGAACGTGAACTGGGTCCTATTCGTGAGCGCCGTATTGAATTTGCTAAGGATATGGGAGAAGTTTATAATATGCTTCAAAAAGGTAGTGAAAGAGCGCGTGAAGTTGCAGGTCAAACCCTATCTGAGGTTAAAGGAGCAATGGGACTCCATTACTTTAACTAAGTTTATTTTACAAGAAACTATCATTTCTATCTCAAAGAAAAGATAGTTTTTTATTTACCCCTGTAACATTTGACAAATTTTTATAGAATGGTATGATAGATACAATATAAAAAGAGTCAAGCTCAAAAAGAAAGAAAAGAGGAAACTTCGAATGTCTAATTGGGACACTAAATTTTTGAAAAAAGGTTTTACCTTTGATGATGTATTGCTTATTCCAGCTGAAAGTCATGTGTTGCCTAACGATGCAGATTTAACAACTAAATTGGCAGATAATCTGACTTTAAATATCCCAATTATTACCGCTGCCATGGACACAGTAACAGAGAGTCAAATGGCTATTGCTATTGCTCGTGCAGGCGGTCTCGGAGTTATCCATAAAAACATGTCAATTGCTCAACAAGCAGACGAGGTTCGTAAGGTAAAACGTTCTGAAAATGGAGTTATTATTGATCCCTTCTTCTTGACGCCTGAACATACAATTGCTGAAGCAGATGAGCTTATGGGACGTTACCGCATCAGTGGTGTTCCAGTTGTTGAAACACTTGAAAATCGTAAATTGGTTGGTATTTTGACAAACCGAGATCTTCGTTTTATTTCAGACTATAACCAACCAATCTCAAATCATATGACCAGTGAAAATCTTGTGACTGCTCCTGTAGGTACAGATCTTGCAACGGCTGAAAGCATTCTTCAAGAACACCGTATTGAAAAACTTCCGTTGGTCGATGAAGAAGGTCGCCTTTCTGGTTTGATTACTATCAAAGATATTGAAAAAGTTATTGAGTTTCCAAATGCCGCTAAAGATGAGTTTGGTCGTCTTCTAGTTGCAGGTGCAGTAGGTGTTACTTCAGATACATTTGAACGTGCAGAGGCTCTTTTTGAGGCAGGAGCGGATGCGATTGTTATTGATACTGCACATGGTCATTCTGCAGGTGTCTTGCGTAAAATTGCTGAGATTCGTGCTCACTTCCCAGATCGTACTTTGATTGCTGGAAATATTGCTACTGCTGAAGGAGCGCGCGCACTTTACGAAGCAGGTGTGGACGTTGTCAAGGTTGGGATTGGCCCAGGTTCTATCTGTACTACTCGTGTGATTGCTGGTGTTGGTGTTCCGCAAGTAACAGCTATCTACGATGCTGCAGCTGTTGCGCGTGAATATGGTAAAACGATCATTGCTGACGGTGGAATCAAGTATTCTGGAGATATTGTAAAAGCACTTGCGGCTGGTGGTAATGCTGTTATGCTTGGATCAATGTTTGCTGGAACTGATGAAGCTCCAGGTGAAACTGAAATCTTCCAAGGACGTAAGTTCAAGACTTACCGTGGTATGGGATCAATTGCTGCTATGAAGAAAGGTTCAAGCGATCGTTACTTCCAAGGTTCTGTCAATGAAGCAAACAAACTTGTTCCAGAAGGAATTGAAGGTCGTGTTGCTTATAAAGGTGCGGCAGCTGATATTGTCTTCCAAATGATTGGAGGTATTCGCTCTGGTATGGGTTACTGTGGTGCAGCTAACCTTAAAGAACTACACGATAATGCTCAGTTTATTGAAATGTCTGGTGCTGGTTTGAAAGAAAGCCACCCTCATGATGTACAAATTACGAATGAGGCACCAAATTATTCTATGTAAAAACAATGGAAAGAACTCCCGTGAAAACAGGAGTTCTTTTACGATGTTGTCAATTCACATTTACAGCAACTTTACCATCCTGAATAGTAAAGATACTTAGATTTTCTGGCAGATTTTGAAGATGATCTAAGCTTGTTGTTGTGATAAAGGTTTGGATTGAATGAGAAATCGTTTCTAATAATTTTAACTGTCTAGTGTTGTCAAGTTCACTCATGACATCGTCAAGCAATAATATCGGAGATTCTGTAGTAATACTTTCCATTAATTCGATTTCTGCTAATTTTATAGAAAGGACGAGACTACGATGTTGGCCTTGACTTCCGAAACTAGCATCCATCCCATTTATATAAAAAGAAATGTCATCTCGATGAGGACCGACACCAGTATTCTTTTTAAATAAATCTCTGGACCTACTTTTTTCTAAAGCAATTTTGAAAGATTCGGACAAGTTTTGTTTGTCAGTCATATTGACAGAAGATTGATAGGATATTGACAACTCTTCAATCTGATTAGAGAGTTCAAAATGTTTCTTACGCCCAAATGATTCTAGTTTTTTTATGAAATCTAAGCGGTGATTCATTACACGACATCCATAATAAACTAGCTGATCATCTAGTACTGAAAGGAAGGTTTCATCTATTATTTGAGCTGATTTTAGATAGGTATTTCTTTGCTTAAGAATATGGTTATAATTGGTTAAATCTGATAAATAGATTGGTTTAATTTGTCCAAGCTCCATATCAATAAATTTTCTTCGAACTGAAGGTGCTCCTTTAATTAGTTGTAAATCTTCAGGAGCAAATAAGACAACATTCATGTGTCCTACGTAATCTGAAAGTCGTGCCTGTTTTAAATGATTAACTTTTGTCACCCGGCCTTTTTGTGTTAGTTCTATTTCTAGAGGAATGGATCCCGTTTTTTTCTGAATAAGACCTGAAAGATGAAGTTGTTCCTCATCAAAATGAATGAGATTTTTATCGGTTCGAGTTCGATGACTACGTGTTAAGGCTAAAAAATAGATAGCCTCTAACATATTTGTTTTACCTTGTGCATTGCGTCCTAAAAAGATATTTAATTTAGGATTAAAGTCTATTTTCGTCTCTTTGTAGTTACGAAAAGTTTTAAGAGATAGGTGTTGTAGCCACATGATTATCTACCAGGGAATCGCGGAGCTTGTTTGCTTTTGGGTGATGAAGAAAGTTTCGATTTGTCTTTTTTTATTCCTTTATTCATCTCCTTAACAAGTTTAGCGATTCGTTCTTTTTCAACTTTATCAGCTTGGTATTCATCTTGCTCCTCAGAAGTAGGTTGTGTCAACAAAATGTCAATATTCATGTCAGGGATGTCAATTTTATCGCCAATACGAAGTTTTTTACCGCGACGACTCTCTAATTCCCCATTAAAGTAAACAGAATGTTCAGAGAGAAAGGATTTGATAGCTCCTCCGCTATGTGTGATTCCAAGTTCTTTGAGTAGTGCTTGGAGGGTAATAAATTCTTCAAATAATTTGTATTCCATAATTCACCTCAATCTTTGGTATTATACCATATTTTCCTAAAAATAGTGAGAGAAACAGGGAGAAATGTAAGCGATTTTTATTTCAAAAGTGTTACAGAGAACAAGAAAATTTCAGGTTTTCGTGATATAATAGAAGTCTGTATATAAGGAGGTAAATCATGGAGTTAGTGCATGGAATTTCAACACATTTTATCCAATCAAAAAAGTTTAAAACGAACAAAATTACCGTGCGTTTTACAGTTCCATTATCTCTTGATACGATTGCAGGTCGCATGTTGAGTGCGAGTATGCTAGAAACTGCCAACCAGATGTACCCCACTTCTCAAAATTTTAGGAGACACTTGGGCAGTCTATACGGTACAGATATGTCAACCAATTGTTTCAGAAGAGGGCAAAGTCACATTGTAGAATTGACATTTACCTATGTTCGTGATGAGTTTTTAAGTAGGAAAAATGTGCTAACTTCTCAGGTTTTGGAACTTGTAAAAGAAACTCTTTTTTCACCCGTAGTAGTTGATAATGGGTTTGATCCCGCCTTATTTGAAATTGAGAAAAAGCAATTGCTAGCAAGTTTAGCAGCTGATATGGATGATTCTTTTTATTTTGCACATAAAGAATTGGATAAATTGTTTTTTCATGATCAACGTCTCCAATTGGAATATAGTGATTTACGAAATCGTATTTTAGCTGAAACTCCACAAAGTTCTTATTCTTGTTTCCAAGAATTTTTGGCCAATGATCGAATAGATTTCTTTTTCCTAGGTGATTTTAATGAGGTTGAAATTCAAAATGTATTAGAATCATTTGTCTTTAAAGATCGAGAAGGAGATGTGAAGGTCCAGTATTGTCAACCTTATTCCAATATCCTTCAGGAAGGTATGATTCGGAAAAATGTGGGACAGTCTATTTTAGAGTTGGGATATCATTGCCCTTCTGAATATGGTGATGAGCAACATTTACCCATAATTGTAATGAATGGTTTACTTGGTGGATTTGCTCACTCTAAGCTCTTTACAAATGTCCGTGAAAATGCTGGATTGGCTTATACTATTTCAAGTCAGCTTGATTTGTTTAGTGGATTCTTGAGGATGTATGCTGGCATTGATCGAGAAAATCGTAACCAGGCTCGAAAAATGATGAATAATCAACTGCTTGATTTAAAAAAAGGATATTTTACAGAGCTTGAGCTAGAGCAGACCAAGGAAATGATTCGTCGGTCTTTGTTGCTTTCTCAAGATAATCAAAGTTCATTGATTGAACGTGCTTATCAAAATGCCTTACTTGGAAAATCTTCAGCAGACTTTAAAGGTTGGATTGCAAAACTCGAGCAAGTTGACAAAGATGCTATTTGTAGAGCAGCTAATAATGTGAAACTACAGGCGATTTACTTTATGGAAGGAATAGAATGACAAAGGTTGTTTTTGAAGAAAAATACTATCCAGCTGTAAAAGAAATGGTTTATCGAACTCGTTTGTCGAATGGATTGACAGTTGCTCTTTTGCCTAAAAAGGAATTTAAAGAGGTTTACGGGAGTGTAACTGTCCAGTTTGGTTCGGTAGATACGCTTGTCACAGAAGTTGACAGAGATGTAAAACAATATCCTGCAGGAATTGCTCATTTTCTTGAACATAAATTATTTGAAAGAGAAGATGCTAGCGATTTGATGTCTGCTTTTACGAGTCTAGGTGCAGATAGTAATGCCTTTACAAGCTTTACAAAAACAAACTATCTTTTTTTAGCAACGGATCATTTTTTAGAAAATTTAGACTTACTTGATGAATTGGTAACATCAGCACACTTTACTGAAGATTCCATTTTAAGAGAGCAGGATATTATCCAGCAAGAACGAGAAATGTATCAAGATGATCCAGATTCGTGTTTATTCTTTTCAACTTTAGCGAATTTGTATCCTGGCACACCTTTAGCAACTGATATAGTTGGCAGTGAGGAGTCAATTTCCCAAATCCATCTAACTAATTTGCAAGAAAATTTTACAAGATTTTATAAATCTGTAAACATGTCTCTGTTTTTAGTTGGTAATTTTGATGTGGAGCGAGTACAGAACTACTTTGGAAGAAAAGAACTGAAAGATTTAGATGTTCAGGAACTAGCAAGAGAAAAATTTGTTTTACAGGCTGTGAAGTCAACAGACAGTATGAGAATGGAAGTATCTTCTCCCAAACTAGCGATTGGAGTTAGAGGTAAGCGAGAAGTTGCTGAGGCGGATTGCTATCGACATCATATTTTATTAAAATTATTGTTTGCAATGATGTTTGGTTGGACTTCGGATCGTTTTCAAAAATGTTATGAATCAGGTAAATTAGATGCTTCCCTATCTCTTGAAATTGAAGTAACAAGTCGCTTTCATTTTGTCATGTTGACAATGGATACGAAAGAGCCAGTTGCTTTGTCTCATCAATTCAGGAAGGCTATTCGTAATTTTACAAAGGATTTAGATATTACAGAGGAACATTTAGATATTATCAAAAGAGAGATGTTTGGCGAATTTTTCAGTAGCATGAACTCTCTTGAATTTATTGCAACGCAATATGATGCTTTTGAACATGGTGAGACAATTTTTGACTTACCAAAGATTTTACAGGAAATTACTTTAGAGGATGTCCTTGAAGCAGGACATCACTTAATAGATGAAGGGGATATAGTTGATTTTACAATATTCCCATCGTAGTAACCTATCATAATAGATACTAGAAAGAAGGGATGACAAGTATGAGGAAAAAAACAATTGGTGAGGTTTTACGATTAGCTAGAATCAATCAGGGATTGAGTTTAGATGAATTGCAGAAAAAGACAGAAATCCAGTTAGATATGTTGGAAGCAATGGAAGCAGACGATTTCGATCAACTTCCAAGTCCTTTTTACACGCGTTCTTTCTTGAAAAAATATGCATGGGCTGTTGAGTTAGATGATCAAATTGTTTTGGATGCTTATGATTCTGGGAGTATGATTACTTATGAGGAAGTAGATGTTGATGAAGATGAGTTGACAGGTCGTAGACGTTCAAGTAAGAAAAAGAAGAAAAAAACATCCTTTTTACCTTTATTTTATTTTATCCTTTTTGCTTTATCGATTTTAATTTTTGTGACCTATTATGTTTGGAACTATATTCAAACTCAACCAGAGGGGTCTTCTCTTTCTAATTACAGTGTGGTTCAATCAACAAGTTCAATAAGTTCAACTAGCTCTGTTCCCCACTCTTCAAGTAGTAGTTCATCTAGCAGTTCTTCTAGTGTAGAATCAACTATAAGTGTATCAGGTGAAGGAAATCATGTAGAAATCGCTTATAAGACAAGTAAGGAAACAGTTAAATTGCAATTGGCAGTTTCAGATGTTACAAGTTGGGTCAGCGTTTCAGAAAGCGAACTTGAGGGCGGTGTAACCTTATCGCCAGAGAAGAAAAGTGCAGAAGCAACAGTTGCAACTAAAAGTCCTGTAACAATTACCTTA
Source organism: Streptococcus sp. 1055 (assembly GCF_013276815.1). NCBI lineage: Bacteria > Bacillati > Bacillota > Bacilli > Lactobacillales > Streptococcaceae > Streptococcus > Streptococcus sp. 1055. Next base: position 8,170 of record NZ_VMLT01000093.1, read on the forward strand.
GGTGTTGTAAAAGGTGTTGCTTTGACAGTAGATAATCAGACTGTTGATTTATCGAAATTAACAGCTCAGACTGGACAAATCACTGTAACCTTTACTAAAAATTAAGGAAAAACGAATGAAAAAAGAACAAATTCCCAATCTTTTAACAATAGGTCGAATTCTCTTTATACCTATTTTTATCTTTATTTTAACGATAGGAAATTCGATAGAGAGTCATATAGTGGCAGCTATTATCTTTGCTATTGCTAGTATTACAGATTATTTAGATGGATATTTAGCTCGTAAATGGAATGTGGTCAGTAATTTTGGTAAATTTGCAGATCCTATGGCGGATAAGTTACTAGTTATGTCGGCTTTTATTATGCTGATTGAGTTAGGTATGGCTCCAGCTTGGATTGTTGCAGTGATCATCTGTCGTGAGTTGGCTGTGACAGGTTTAAGGCTTTTATTGGTTGAAACTGGTGGAACAGTTTTAGCAGCAGCAATGCCTGGAAAAATTAAAACTTTTAGTCAGATGTTTGCCATTATTTTCTTGCTATTACATTGGACTTTGCTTGGTCAAGTTCTACTTTATGTGGCCTTGTTTTTCACTATCTACTCTGGCTATGATTATTTCAAGGGTAGTGCCTATGTATTTAAAGGGACATTTGGTTCGAAATGAAATCAATAATTGATGTAAAAAATCTTTCTTTTCGTTATAAGGAAAGTCAAGAATACTATGATGTGAAGGATATTACGTTTCACGTGAAACGTGGAGAATGGCTTTCGATTGTAGGGCATAATGGTAGTGGTAAATCAACGACGGTTCGATTAATTGATGGCTTACTGGAAGCAGAATCTGGAGAGATTGTAATAGATGGTCAACGGTTGACTGAGGAAAATGTTTGGAAAATACGTCGTCAAATCGGTATGGTTTTTCAAAATCCAGACAATCAATTTGTTGGAGCGACTGTTGAAGATGATGTAGCCTTTGGTTTGGAAAATCAGGGTCTTTCTCGTCAAGAAATGAAAAAGAGAGTGGAGGAAGCTCTAGATTTGGTTGGCATGTTGGACTTTAAAAAGAGAGAGCCGGCGCGTCTATCAGGTGGCCAAAAACAACGTGTGGCCATTGCAGGTGTTGTAGCCCTAAGACCAGCTATTTTAATCTTAGATGAAGCAACGAGTATGTTGGACCCTGAGGGGCGTAGAGAACTGATTGAGACAGTACAGGGAATTCGGAAAGACTATGATATGACGGTCATTTCTATTACCCATGATTTGGAAGAAGTTGCCATGAGTGACCGCGTATTGGTCATGAAAAAAGGGGAAATTGAATCAACTAGTAGCCCAAGAGAACTTTTCTCTCGAAATGATTTAGATCAAATTGGATTAGACGATCCTTTTGCCAATCAAGTAAAATATTCTTTGAGCCAGAATGGCTATGATTTACCTGAAAATTATTTGACAGAAAGTGAGCTAGAGGATAAATTATGGGAATTGCTCTAGAAAATGTGAGTTTTACATATCAAGAAGGGACTCCCTTAGCTTCAACAGCTTTGTCGGATGTTTCTTTGACGATTGAAGATGGTTCTTATACGGCTTTAATTGGGCACACAGGTAGTGGTAAATCAACTATTTTACAACTCTTAAATGGTTTATTGGTGCCAAGTCAAGGGAGTGTGAGGGTTTTTGATACCTTAATCACCTCGACTTCTAAAAATAAAGATATTCGTCAAATTAGAAAACAGGTTGGCTTGGTATTTCAGTTTGCTGAAAATCAGATTTTTGAAGAAACGGTTTTGAAAGACGTTGCTTTTGGACCGCAAAATTTTGGAGTTTCTGAGGAAGATGCGGAGCAGATTGCGCGTGAGAAACTGGCTTTGGTTGGAATTGATGAATCACTTTTTAATCGTAGTCCGTTTGAGTTGTCTGGTGGACAAATGAGACGTGTCGCCATTGCAGGCATACTTGCCATGGAACCAGCTATATTAGTCTTAGATGAGCCAACAGCTGGTCTAGATCCTCTAGGGAGAAAAGAGTTGATGACCCTGTTCAGAAAACTCCACCAGTCAGGGATGACTATCGTCTTGGTAACACATTTGATGGATGATGTTGCTGAACATGCGAATCAAGTCTATGTGATGGAAAAGGGACGTCTAGTTAAGGGTGGTAAGCCAAGTGATGTCTTTCAAGATGTTGTCTTTATGGAAGAAGTGCAGTTGGGAGTACCTAAAATTACGGCCTTTTGTAAACGATTGGCTGATAGAGGCGTGTCATTTAAACGATTACCGATTAAGATAGAGGAGTTCAAGGAGTCGCTAAATGGATAGTATGATTTTAGGGCGTTATATCCCAGGGGATTCGATTGTTCACCGATTGGATCCACGTAGCAAATTGCTTGCTATGATGCTACTGATTTTGATTGTGTTTTGGGCTAATAACCCCTTGACGAATCTGATTCTTTTTATAGCGACAGGGATATTTATTGCCTTGTCAGGAGTATCTCTTTCATTTTTTATTCAGGGCTTGAAGTCTATGTTTTTCTTGATTGCCTTCACAACTATTTTTCAACTATTTTTCATTTCTAATGGGAATGTTTTATTTGAGTTTTCGTTTGTGAGAATCACGGATTATGCTTTGCAACAAGCTGGAATTATTTTTTGTCGTTTTGTATTGATTATTTTCTTTTCAACTTTGTTAACCTTAACGACCATGCCCTTAAGTTTAGCATCAGCTGTCGAAGCTTTGTTAGCGCCTTTAAAGCGTGTGAAAGTTCCAGTTCATGAAATTGGATTGATGCTGTCCATGAGTCTACGTTTTGTCCCAACATTAATGGATGATACGACGCGGATTATGAATGCGCAGAAAGCGCGTGGAGTGGATTTTGGTGAAGGAAGCATTGTTCAAAAAGTAAAGGCGATGATTCCCATTTTGATTCCTCTTTTTGCAACAAGTTTAAAACGTGCGGATTCCTTGGCTATCGCTATGGAAGCGCGTGGTTATCAGGGTGGAAAAGGCAGAAGTCAATACCGACAATTGAAATGGACTCTAAAGGATACGCTGACCATTCTTGTTATTATCGTACTTGGTTGTTGCTTATTTTTCTTAAAATCTTAGTAGCTTTCAGGAATCGATAAAAAAGTTACTGTAACAGTTTTTGATATAAAGGTAGGGATATGAACCGTTTTAAAAAATCAAAATATGTCATTATTATTTTTGTCACCGTTCTGCTTGTGTCAGCTCTCTTAGCGACGACTTATTCAAGTACAATGGTGACAAAATTAGGAGATGGAATCTCATTGGTTGATAGAGTTGTGCAAAAACCTTTTCAGTGGTTTGATTCTGTCAAATCAGATTTGGCTCATTTGACACGAACATATAATGAAAATGAAAGTTTGAAGAAACAGATTTACCAGTTAGAAGTTAAATCAAATGAGGCGGAAAGTTTAAAGACAGAAAATGAACAATTGCGTCAATTGCTTGGTATGAAGTCCAAGTTGCAAGCTACAAAGACTTTGGCAGCAGATGTTATTATGCGTTCTCCGGTATCTTGGAAGCAGGAATTGACCTTAGATGTAGGTAAATCAAAAGGGGCTTCTGAGAACATGTTAGCTATTGCAAATGGTGGCTTGATTGGGAGTGTTTCAAAAGTGGAGGACAACTCTACTATAGTCAACCTTCTGACAAATACGGAAAATGCTGATAAGATTTCTGTTAAAATTCAACATGGTTCTACTACAATTTATGGAATTATTGTTGGCTACGACAAGGAAAATGAAGTTCTTAAAATTAGTCAATTAAATAGTAGTAGCGATATTAGTACAGGCGATAAGGTGACAACGGGTGGTTTAGGAAACTTTAACGTTGCGGATATTCCTGTTGGTGAAGTGGTTGCCATAACGCATAGTACAGACTATTTGACACGAGAAGTAACTGTTAAATTGAGTGCAGATACTCATAATGTGGATGTGATAGAATTAGTGGGGAATTCATAATGAGACAGTTGAAGCGTGTTGGAGTGTTTTTATTGCTTCCTTTCTTTGTTCTAATTGACGCCCATATTAGCCAGCTTCTGGGCTCATTTTTCCCCCATGTACATTTGGCTAGTCATTTTCTTTTTCTATTTCTATTATTTGAGACGATAGAAGTATCAGA
>NZ_VMLT01000094.1:0-4715 GCF_013276815.1 Streptococcus sp. 1055
GGCCCCCTTATCCGCTATATACGCCTTACTATCACCTTCCTGTTCGTAGAGCCACGATTTCGCTATCCCTTCCTCTGACGATTCTTATTTCCAGTGTCAGACTTAAAACGGTCTATCCCCAGACCGTTTTAATCCGCTACCTCACGATAGTCAGGCTTGGGAATCGCTATTGGGTTCACCGGTAGCAGGTGCCCACCGAGGACTTACACCTCAGATGCACGACATGCCCGTCGTACTACGAAAAAGCCCTGTTCCTCGAGATGAGGAGCAAGGCTTTTTGAGTTTCAATTATTCTTCTGTTCCAAGGAAGTTTTTAGCAACAAGGGCTGCAAGAACTCCACCAACGATTGGCGCAAGGATGAAAATCCAAACTTGTTGAAGGGCTGCGCCACCTACCAAAACAGCTGGTACCAAGCTACGAGCTGGATTTACTGAAAGCCCAGTAATGTTCAAGCCCACAAGAATCATCGCCATCAATGACAAACCGATTACCAAACCAGCAATCGCGCCATTGCCCTTGCTTGCTGATGTCACAGTCATGATAACCAAGACAAACAAGAAAGTTGCGATGACTTCAAACAAGAAACCACCAAAGATAGTGACACCGTTTGCCAAGGCATTTTCACCAAGGCTAGCAGTTGACATACCCGAGTTAGCCAAGAGGAAGAAGACTGCGCCAGAAGCGATGAAAGCTCCAACAACCTGACCAAGTATGTAGTTTACAAGTTCTGAAGATGACAAACGTTTGTTTACAAACATAGCAATCGAAACAGCCGGGTTCAAGTGAGCACCTGAAACAGTTCCGATTGAGTAGGCTGCCACCACGATTGCCAAACCAAAGGCAAAGGCGATTCCAAGGTGACCTAGGCCATCAAGACCATTTCCAAAAACAACAGCTCCTGTCCCGACGAATACAAGCATGAACGTACCGATTAACTCAGCAACAAATTTTTTCATTTTCTTTCTCCTTTTTTCAAAAACTAGATACTAGTCTATCAAAAGTAGGAAAGGGTTTCAAGAAAATTGATTGGAAATTTTCTTGAAAATCATAGAACTACTAGCAATACCTAATATTGAAAAGATTGAATAGCTTCTTTCAAGTCATCTTGTAAACTATTTCTCTGGTCAAGTTGGACATAGACTTCCAACAGACAGGATCTGAAGTTGGAAAATTTATAAAAATCTTCTCTTTCTTCTATCGGAAAGTCAACAGCTTTTATCCAAGAAGCTACTTGCTCTTGCGCTAACTTCCCTTGTAAAATAGGTTCATAGATCACTCTTGCTAAACGCCAATCCTCATCATCTGTAAAACGAATCGAAACTCTTTTAAATAGTTGGCCAAGTATATCAAATACTTCATGAACTCTGTTTTTAGGAAAGTTGGGATGACAAACCACCTCTGTCAGTAAATCGGCTCCATGTGCAAAAGCATGAACCCAACCATACTGACTTGAAAAACCCGTTGTATCCTTTTCTTTTGAAAGATAATACAAACCTTGATTTAAAAGGACATTACGAATTCCTGCATTTAATTCCTGATAAAAAATCGATTGCTGGTTGGCATCTGCAGACAAGAGATTTGCATAAATAAGCGCCCTAAAAGAACGTTCAAGGGTTGACAGGCCTACCTTATCAATATCTTTATCTAACCCTCCATCAGATGAAATCCCTTCAGCAATGAAATGAAATTGTTCCTGTGTAAATAGCTCTTCCTGAATCCCTCTAGCAAAGCTTGTAAAAACAAGGTCATCACGAATTTCTGGAGAAGGATCTCCCAAATGATCAAGTAGCCACTGGATTTCTTCCTGGTTATAACTTGGTTTTTCTTCTGCTATTTTTCTAAGTAACTTTTGATACATGGTCAATACCTCTACATTTCTAGCAACTGTTCAAAAATCTGTCCTTAAATGACTTTAGCAATTTGTAAAATTAAGTTAAAGAGAAAAAGACATTTATATTCAGAGAAACAGCACATTTCTGAAAGGATACATAAATGATTTATTCCATATTACCACAAATGAACTTGTAATGATAGAACTTTATCACAAAAATCACATTTCTGTCTCAAAAATTGCGAAAAACTAGTTATATAGTCATTTAGTTTTAAAAAAGCGTTCCAACCATTCAAAAATAGTTGGGACTTCCCTTAATAAATCTGTTACTTTCTTTTTCAAGATAGCCCAAGCTTGCTCAATAGGATTCAAATCTGGTGAATAAGGCGGTAGAGGTAAGAAAAAGTGTTTATCTTAGATGCAGAGTTCATCCAAAATGTTCTTGGGATCAAAACTAGCATTGTCCATGATAATAACACGAGGTGTCTTCAAAGCATGTAGAAGTTGCGTTTTGAATCACTCCCCAAAGAAATCGCTTGTCATGCTGTTCTTGTAAATCATGGGAGCTATAAACTCTCCGTCTACTTGTCCTGCAACAATTGAAGTTCGCTCAAAACGACGTCCGCTAATCTTTTCATAGACTTTCTCCCCTCTAGGAGCCCCTGCATAAGGACGAGGGAGCGCTATTGTATAATAGATTGAAACTAGAATAGTACACCTCTACTTCTAAAACATTGTTAGAAATCTATTTGACTGTCCTGATTGATTCATCCTGTTCTTATCTCATTTCACTATATTCACCGGTAGTGAATCTCTACAGAGGACTTACACCTCAGATGCACGACATGCCCATCGTATAAAAAATCTCCTACCCAAGGTAGAAGAATTTTAATCTTATAAAACTTAATCCGTCATGTCCGATACCAAAGTTCGATGCTCCAATGGAATACTGCACATAACTAGCAAGAAAATAAAGCCTGACTGAATCCAGAAGAGAGCCAAGTCAAAAATTCCGTGCACAGCAACCACTGTAAGGAAAGATAGATAAAGGCCGATAATCGGACGTTTCCCCGACTCCTGACTCATATCCATCATCAAGCGAACAGGAGCAACAGAAGACAAAACTAATAAAATAGTCCCCACAATTCCGTAACTCAGAATCGTATCAATATAAAGGCTATGAGCATGTTCATGATAAGGAGCATGTATCCGAGGATACGAGTGCATGTAGGTCAATGGCCCCTCACCCCAAAAAGGATTTTGCTTAAACAAGGCCATCCCAGCATCCCAAATAGAAATTCGTTCTTCCATAGAAGAATCTAAAGTCCCCATCCGAACTCCCAAATCACTGGAAAAGAGGAAGCTCAAGCCAATCGCAAATACCCCAATACTAAGCCAAAAGGCCTTCCAGTTTTTAATAGTCGTAAAGAGATAGATGATTGCTCCAGCGATAATAGCAGGAAAAGCAGTTCGATTTTGCGTAAAGTTCAATCCAAAGAGATTAACAAAGCCTGCAATCACACAGAATACTTTCAACCAATTCAACTTGGTCGTTGTAAATAGATAGAAAGCAATCATGATACAGAAACAACAAATAATTCCATAATAATTAGGATTAAAGAAGGTCACTTCTGCACGATTCTGATGCCACACCTGCATATTGGGTGAAAGAAAAGCATAGTTGAATTTCTTCACAATTTGGAAATGTTCTAAACTGGCAAAAGCAGCTGACAAGACACTACCAAACAAGACGAGCTGCAAAATTAATCGAAAGAATTTATGTGATAAAATCGACTGATATTGCAAAAATAAAATAGCAAACAAAAACATTCCTACTGAAGCCACAAGACCCATCCAATTTTGTGCAAGAATGGATATAACAGTACTATAGCCAAGAAAAAGAAGCAGCATCGGATGCTCCCCCATTTTCTGAAGAATACTTTTCATGTCTCCTGTAAAAATCAAACTGATAATATATAAACAGAGTACAACTACAAAAAGATAAAAGGGTAAAAAGATACTTAGGATAATTCCCAATAAAATCAGCTCTTTACTAGACAACCCCTTCAGCTTTTCAATAAAGCCTATTGATTTCAAAATGAATCCTTTCTCTCCAAATCAGCTGATTCAGATAATAGTAAGCTATCCTATATTGTACCACTTTTTTAGCAATTTGAAAACAAAGGAAACGTTTTCCAAAATAAAATGTAATTCGAATGTGATAATTGAAAGTTCTATAATGAAGTTAGCCATCCAGCCCTCCTAAAAATTAGATGGTTTAACTAGCTTATAGCTAGTACTCGATTTCATTTGATAAGAGGCTTGATGCTGTTAGGCTGACAAGCCAAGGCTAAGATTAGCCTTGGTTTAGCTGACAAAACTGCTTCAAGGGTTCCTCTTGTCAAATGAAAGCTCTTCTAGGCATAAGAAAACACCTCTGTGTTATACTTGTTGTTCAATCACAAACACAAGAAAGGCACAGAGATGCAAAACCATTATACTACAAAAGCCAAACATTTGACAATCGATAGCCGTCGTTTAATCGAACGATGGAAAAAGGAAGGGAAATCAAATAGAGAAATCGCCTCTTTACTTGGAAAAGCTCCTCAAACCATTCACAATGAAGTCAAGCGTGGGACAGTCCGACAATGTCTTGGAAAAGGACGCTTTAAAGAGGTTTATTCTGCCGACTATGCTCAACAGTCTTATGAAAATAATCGCAAGCGCTCGGTCAAGAAATCAAGATTGANNCAAAAATTTTCGCCTGAAATGATGGTCAAGGCTAAGGGCGTTAACGTGGGAATTTCTACCATCTACTACTGGATCCATCATGGAAAATTAGGATTGTCAAAACAGGATCTGCTCTATCCTAGAAAAGGAAAA
>NZ_VMLT01000095.1:0-2654 GCF_013276815.1 Streptococcus sp. 1055
TTGGAGGATTACCCAAGTCCGGCTGAAGGGAACGGTCTTGAAAACCGTCAGGCGTGTAAAAGCGTGCGTGGGTTCGAATCCCACATCCTCCTTTTATATTAACGCGGGATGGAGCAGCTCGGTAGCTCGTCGGGCTCATAACCCGAAGGTCGTAGGTTCAAATCCTGCTCCCGCAATAAGGCTCGGTAGCTCAGTTGGTAGAGCAATGGATTGAAGCTCCATGTGTCGGCGGTTCGATTCCGTCTCGCGCCATTTTATTGATAGTATTTATGCGGGTGTAGTTTAGTGGTAAAACTACAGCCTTCCAAGCTGTTGTCGCGAGTTCGATTCTCGTCACCCGCTTTGAACTTTGTTCAAATTACCAAGTTTTTTAACTTGGGCGCGTAGCTCAGGTGGTTAGAGCGCACGCCTGATAAGCGTGAGGTCGGTGGTTCGAGTCCACTCGTGCCCATTAATTGGAGAATTACTCAAGAGGCTGAAGAGGACGGTTTGCTAAATCGTTAGGTCGGGTAACTGGCGCAAGGGTTCGAATCCCTTATTCTCCGTTTTAATGAGAGTTTGTAACTCTCTTTTTCATTTGGCTCTTTGTCAACTGTAGTGGGTTGAAGTCAGCTAAGCTCGAGAAAGGACAAATTTCGTCCTTTCTTTTTTGATGTTCAGAGCGATAAAAATCCGTTTTTTGAAGTTTTCAGGCTCTTTGTCAACTGTAGTGGGTTGAAGAAAAGCTAAAATCTTTATATATTGTCGATTTTATGGTTGTTCTAATTTATTATTACTTCCAACTCTTGAGAGAAATTTCTCCGCTATTGAGCCAGATTTCTTTTCCGTTATCACATTGCACCAAAAGTTTTCCACTTTCAGAGATGTCTTTAGCAAGTCCCTTGTAGTCTTTTTGATCTAGTGTGAAAGTAACTTCTTTTCCAAGAACGAATGACTGTTTTTTGTATAGGTATAATAGCTCTTCTGCTGGTGTTTCGAAGAAAGTACGCCAGATTTCTATGATCAATTCATTCCTTGTTATAGGAGCTGTAGCTTTAAATAAGCTGGCAGCTTTTTCTTTTAATTCCTGAGGGAAGTCTTTAATAGTGAAATTGATACCTACTCCAATAATGATATCTGTGACTAAGCCAGTTTCTACAGAGGTCATTGCTTCAGTGAGAATTCCTCCAATTTTATGATTGTTTAGGTAGATATCATTGACCCATTTTATGTCGACATCTATTAAAGTTAGGTTCTTAATGGCTTTGTAGACAGCTCCAGCTACAAGTAGTGTGTAGGACGGTAATTTGTCATAGGGAAGATTTGGTTTAAGATGGAGGGTCATATAAATGCCACCTTGAGGAGAGTAGAAGGAGCGTTGAAAACGGCCACGCCCTGCTATTTGATAGGAAGCTAGATAGAGGGTGTTTGCTTCATAGCCTAAATCAATTGCTTCTTTTGCATCTAGTTGTGTTGATTTTGTTTCGGGTTTAAAACTGATTTTAATTGGAAGATTTTCTTCTAGAATCTCTGGAAGAATAAGGTCACCATTCATCAGTTTATATCCTCTATTTTTGATACTATCAATTTCAATCCCTTCTTGTTCTAGTCGCTTGATAGCTTTCCAAATTGATGTTCGGCTTAGGGATAGTTTTTCTGCGATTTTTTCTCCGCTGATATAGTCGGTTTCTTTAGATAGGATTTGGTAGACAGCTTGGTAGGATTTCATAATGTTGCCTTTCTCACTAGTTGGTATTGAGAGTATTCTTTTCTTGTATGACTTGGAGTCTGATTAAAGTATTGTTTATAAGCTTTCGAAAAATGTAGTGGATCTGAAAAACCTACCGAGTATGCAATTACCTTGATGGATTCTTGGGTATTTTCGAGAAGTTGTTTAGCTCGGTGCATTCGAACGTAGAGTAGGTATTCTTTGGGTGATAAGGTATTAAATTCTTTGAATACGCTTGATAAGTAGCTTCTGTGAACGGATAGTTCTTTTGTTAAATCTTGAATTGTAAGTGATTGAGGATAGTGGCTATCAATTAATCGTTTGCATTCAAGATAGAGTTGGTAGGTTGATGAAATATTCTTTTTTCTGATTGGGAGCAATAGTTCCCAGATGAAACATCAGTTCATGGAGTTGTCCCATGATATGGAGTTGAGCTAATTCATTGGATTTTGTAATCTGAGCGAAGCGAACAATGTCTGAGATGAGTTTTGCAGTAGTCTGGGTATGACAAGTTTCAGATTGGATGAGATAGGATTGATCAGAAATTTGAGAAAGGGCAAAAAAAATCAGGAGCTTTCCCTCCAGTGATTCCTAACCAGTAGTAGGCCCAAGGTTCTTTACTATCTGCTTGATATAGTCATTTAGTTTTAAAAAGCGTTCCAAACATTCAAAAATAGTTGGGACTTCCCTTAATAAATCTGTTACTTTCTTTTTCAAGATAGCCCAAGCTTACTCAATAGGATTCAAATCTGGTGAATAAGGCGGTAGAGGTAAGAAAAAGTGTTTATCTTGGATGCAGAGTTCATCCAAAATGTTCTTGGGATCAAAACTAGCATTGTCCATGATAATAACATGAGGTGTCTTCAAAGCAGGCAGGAGTTGCGTTTTGAACCACTCCACAAAGAAATCGCTTGTCCTGCTGTTCTTGTAAATCATGGGAGCTATA
>NZ_VMLT01000096.1:0-22862 GCF_013276815.1 Streptococcus sp. 1055
TTGAAGTCAACCAAACGGTAGAAACGTTTGTGTCCACCACCTTGGTGACGAACTGTGATACGACCGTTGTTGTTACGACCAGCCTTGCTCTTCAATGCAACAAGCAATGATTTTTCAGGAGTGCTTGTTGTGATTTCAGCGAAATCCAAAGAAGTCATATTACGGCGACCGTTTGTTGTTGGTTTATAAACACGAATTCCCACGATATTTCCTCCTTAGATTATTCAGCTTCAGCAGCAAACAACTCGATTGCTTTAGAATCAGCTGTAAGTGTGATGATAGCTTTTTTAGTTTTGTTAGTAAAACCAGTGTAACGTCCAACACGTTTAGCTTTTGGCTTTACGTTGATTGTGTTAACATTTGCAACTTTAACGCCTTCGAAAGCAGCTTCAACAGCTTGCTTGATCAAAAGTTTGTGTGCACGAGTGTCAACTTCAAATACATATTTTCCTGCTTCAAGTTGAGCCATTGAGCTTTCAGTGATGACAGGTTTTTTGATAACATCATACAAATTCATTATGCAAGAACCTCCTCGATTTTAGAGATAGCTGCTTGAGTAACAAGAAGTTTGTCACTATTTGCGATGTCAAGAACACTTGCAGTTGTGGCAGTCGCAACTTTCACGTTTGGAAGGTTACGAGCTGAGAGAGCTGCGAATTCGTTTCCTTCTTCAAGAATAACAAGGACTTTAGAATCGATGCTCAAAGCTGCAAGAACTTTTGCAAATTCAGCAGTTTTTGGAGCTGTAAATTCAAGAGAATCAACGGCTACAAATTTATTTTCAGCAACTTTTTCTGAGTAAACAGATTTAAGCGCAAGGCGACGAACTTTTTGAGGAAGTTTGTACGCATAGCTACGTGGAGTTGGTCCGAAGACGATTCCACCACCACGCCATTGTGGAGAGCGGATAGAACCTTGACGAGCACGTCCAGTTCCTTTTTGACGCCATGGTTTGCGTCCGCCACCTGAAACAGCTGAGCGGTTTTTAACTGCGTGAGTTCCTTGACGAAGGCTTGCGCGTTGGCTGATGATTACATCAAACACAACTGATTCATTTGGTTCGATACCAAATACTGCATCGTTAAGAACAACTTCGCCCGCTTGTTTACCAGTTTGGTCGAATAATGTTACATTTGCCATTTTGACTGTATTCCCCTTTCCTTATTATTTACCAGCTTTAACTGCTGATTTGATAGTGATAAGAGATTTCTTAGCACCTGGTACGTTACCTTTGATAAGGATAACGTTCTTTTCTGGAACAACTTGTACAACTTCAAGGTTTTGAATTGTTACGCGGTCGCCACCCATACGTCCTGCAAGGTTTTTACCTTTGAATACGCGGTTAGGTGCAACAGGTCCCATAGAACCTGGACGACGGTGGTAACGAGAACCGTGAGCCATTGGTCCACGTGATTGTCCGTGGCGTTTGATAACACCTTGGAAACCTTTACCTTTAGAAGTACCAGTTACATCAACAACATCTCCAGCTGCGAATGTTTCAACTGTAATTTCAGCACCAACTTCCAAGCCTTCAACGTTTTTGAATTCACGAATGAAGCGCTTAGGAGCCGTGTTAGCTTTCGCTACATGTCCTTTAGCAGGTTTGTTGCTCAATACTTCGCGTTTGTCACCAAAACCAACTTGGATAGCGTTGTATCCGTCTGTTTCAACAGTTTTAACTTGAAGAACAACGTTTGGAGTTGCTTCAATAACTGTTACAGGGATCAATTCGCCAGCTTCAGTGAAGATTTGAGTCATTCCCACTTTTTTCCCTAAGATTCCTTTTGTCATGAGAAAATAGTTCCTTTTCTATATTTTTTATTCAAAAAGTTTTTAACGAGCGTTTTTTATGCTCAAGTCTAAGATACAAAGGGCGTCAAACTCAAAGTGAAAATAGGAAACTGACGCAGTGTCTAGCGGACACTAGGAAGTTTATCTTTTTCACACCGAGTTTAGCCCGTGTTCAATTAGATTGAAACACCAGCCTCTGCTCTTTTATATTTTAGATTAAAGTTTGATTTCTACGTTTACACCACTTGGAAGATCCAATTTCATCAAGGCATCAACTGTTTTTTGAGTTGGGTTAACGATATCGATCAAACGTTTGTGTGTACGCATTTCAAATTGTTCGCGAGAGTCTTTGTATTTGTGAGTCGCACGAATGATTGTGTAGAGGCTACGTTCAGTTGGAAGTGGGATTGGCCCCGCAACTTGTGCACCTGTACGAGTAGCTGATTCTACGATTTTTGCAGCCGCTGTGTCAAGCGTACGGTGTTCGTAAGCTTTCAAACGGATACGAATTTTTTTGTTTGCCATCTTTTTCTCCTTTTCGTCTATTTAAGATAATAGGCTAGCTCCACAAGAAAACCGACGCGGTGTTGCGTGGCAATGCAACCGAGCGTGTCGCAACCTCTTGCATCAAAGCTAAAGCTGTAATTTACAGCACCATAATAGAATAACACAAAGCCCCTGCGATTGCAAGGGATTTGTTGCTGTTTTTTCGTTTTTTTACGATGAAACTGTTTTCCTATTTTTTCTTTTTAAAATTAGGGATTTTCTTCCATATAAGTTAAGTCCTCTTGACATCAAATTTACCTTCTGATTGGTCCACTAGAATGTCCGCCCTTGACTCAGTTTCTTTATAGTATCGCAGATACTGCTCCCGTCTCATCTGATGGCTAGCCAATATAAAGGATGCATCGCGATTTCTCACAGTCGTATCTCTAGCTAGGCGCCGCCTTAATTCGGTCTCCTCATCCGTGTAGAAACAGATGGTTTTGTCAAAGAGTTCTTTGGGTAAAAAGCCAACAGACATCCCTTCGACAATCAGAATTGGCTTTGCTCCAGACAAGACCTCACTAGCCTTCCAAGGTTCTTCAATTGTTAAGACATCCATACCTGCCTGCATTGCGTGAATATCTCTCCGCAAACTCTCCAGTTCATGCGCCACTGGCAGACTGGCTGTCACCTTTTGATTCGGCGCGTCCTTGGGTACTACCAGATGGCGTCCTGAGGTGATATAAGGATCTGTCTCTAGCAAATTTACTGTAGTAGAATCTAAAGCTTGGTACAATTCCTGTGCAAAGGTTGATTTACCTGAAGCTCCATGACCGTATATTCCCAGTGTCCTGACTTTCCCCGTCTCGATCTCTGAGACTAGTTGGTCTACTAAGTCTTTTTTCTTCATTCTCTCTTCACCTGTTCATAGCTTTCTTTTCCGTCATTGAGCTTGTCCCAAATCACTACTTGCCCACTTTTGAGCGATTTTTGCACATCGATAATTCGTTGGTTAGACGAACCTCGAAACTGGAGCATAAGATTTCTCTTAGTTCGATCATATCTTCCATCGACAAGAAGGTCAATCAGTGACAAGAGTTCCAGTTTATCTGGAGTTTCCAACATCATTTCTTCCCAAGTGTAGCCGGTCCAGGACCAGATGTCCTTGTCTGGCAATTCCTTCCGAATCCGCTTAACAAGTGGCAAGAGAATCCCAGTATTAAGAAAAGGCTCCCCTCCCAGCAAAGTCAAACCTTGAACATAGGGCTGAGCAAGATTTGCCATAATCTGCTCTTCTAATTCTGCTGTATAGGGAATACCAGCATTAAAAGACCAAGTCGCAACATTATAACATCCCTCGCAGTGAAACATACAGCCTGATACATAGAGAGAGTTGCGCACGCCTTCGCCGTCCACAAAGTTAAAGGCCTTGTAGTCAATGATACGACCTTGACTAAGTTCCTCGCTTTTCCATTCTTGTGGTTTTGGATTATTCATTCGCTACCTCTATCCAATAACGCTCGACTCCATTGCGAGCATCCTCAAATATTCCACCATTTGCTAGAATGACTGCTCTACTAGCAGAATTATTCACACTACAGGTCACCAGAGCTTTCTTGATATTCTTTTCCTTAGCAACTTTCAAGCCCTGACGGAGAGTCTCTTTTGCATAACCTTTGCCTCTTTCTGATGGACGGATGGAGTAGCCAATGTGGCCAGCATAATTCAGTAACCCCTCATTCAGTCTCAATCGCAGATTCAAAAATCCTAGAGCACGACCTACATCATCAAATGATACAAATTGAATAGAAGGAACACGATTTTCAGGCAAGTTTATTCCCATTTCTTTTTGCATATTTGTTTCCAACCATTCTTCATACACAAAGTTCTCCGTATCCCAAAATCCTCCATCATGGGCTGATTGGCTCTTTTCAAACTCTGTCATCATCTCTAAAACTGTTTCTTTATCTGCTAATCTTGGTCTTCGTAGTTCCATCCTTACCTCCCACTAAGAGAAAAGCGAGAGCTGACTCTCACTTTTATTTCTTCTTATTCTTATTTAAAAATTGTTCTCTGAGGTTGAGCAAGCGTTCTTTTTTACCAGCTCCACCTTTAGAGTGTTTCTCGTGATAACGGGTCACTTGTGCGCGTCCCTTATCGTCTAATTGATATTTTCCCATGTTTTCCTTTTCTAATGCTTCAATTCATTGTATTGATTATAAATAGTTTCATACTCATCTGCCATTTTACGGTCAAGCTCTTTAAATACTTTATCATCCGAATATTTTAACTCATGAATATCAAATTTATTATATACTTTGTATTTTTCAAATAATTCTTTTCCTTGATGTGAGTTTTTCATTGCCACTAAATACAATTGAAATGATTCATTATATTCCGCTAATATGTAAAAGTAACGATAATAACCAATTTGCTCCTTTGCTTCAATCGATGTGGCTAAAGGTGCCGAATGAATAATCTTACTTCCATCCTCCTCTCGAATTTCATCTGAAAAATATAAATTAACTTCACCGTTTTGGAGCTCCTCTCTTTTAAAAAGAAGATACGGACGTTTCGAACTACCGCTTTGAATGACATTTCCATTCTTAGATAGCAGTTTTAATTGTTGAACACCATTTAATTCACGAATATTTATATTATAGTTTAACGTCTTATCTACAATCGTAAGCCCTTCAAACCCCATTATTGTAGCTGGAGCATGCAACTTAGGGGGAGTCGTCTCTATATCTGTAATCTCAATTCCATATTCTTTTCTAGCTACATTATTCGCCTCTTTTGAAAGACTATTTGCCTGTTCTGCTATAGTATTAGCCACCTTGCTTAATTGATTCGATTGAGCACTGATGGAAATCCCCATAAAACCAATTACAAACGTCTCTACTACAAACCGATAATTACTTTTTATCCAACATAATACTCTTCTTATCATCTAATTGATATTTTCCCATTTCATTTCTTTCTAATTTGTTACTTGATGGCCAGCTATTTTAATCGTTGAACCATTCATATGTTTAACACGCGCAGCGATTTCCTTGTGACGCCCATTAACCATCGGACGCGCTTGAGGATTGCCTAGATAGCCACAAGTCCGTTTAACAACGTCTACTGTTTTAGGGTCGCTATTGCCACAGTTAGGACAAGCAAAGCCCCTCTCGGTTGGTTCAAAATCTCCTTCAAAATCACACTTATAGCAACGGTCAATCGGAGTATTGGTGCCTAGATAGCCTACACGGTCATAAGCATAATCCCAGACAGCTTCCAAGGCTTTAGGATTTTGCTGAAGGACTGGATACTCACAATAATGGATGAAACCACCTGATGCACCTGCTTCTGGATAGACTTGCTCAAAGTCTAATTTTTCAAACGGTGTTGGATTTTTACGAACATCGTAGTGGAAAGAGTTGGTGTAGTATTCCTTGTCTGTAATATCTGGAATAGAACCGAATTTCTCAGTATCTAGTCTACAGAAACGGTCTGTCAGACTTTCAGATGGCGTTGAGTAGATAGAGAAATGGTAGCCATATTGGTCTGACCACTCTTCTACACGGCGTTTCATATCGCGAATGATATCTAGCGTGAATTCCTTGGCTTCTGGATTGTGTTCCCAGCTATTTCCAAAGAAGACAGTAGCCACTTCGTACAAACCGATGTAACCCAGCGAAACTGTCGCTCGACGATTCTTAAAGAGCTGGTCAACACTTTCTTCTTTACCTAGACGATGGCCAAAAGCACCGTATTGATAGAGGATAGGAGCATTGGCTGGCGTCGCCTCTTTCGTGCGTTCGACACGGTAAACAAGAGCATCTTCTGCGATATTCATTCGCTCGTTGAAGATTTCCCAGAACTTGGTCATATCACCTTCAGACTCGAGAGCAATACGAGGCAGGTTAACCGTCACAACACCCAGATTCATGCGACCTGAATTAACTTCTATACCATTCTCATCCTTCCATCCTTGAAGGAAAGAACGGCAGCCCATAGGAACCTTGAAGGATCCTGTCAAGTCAACAATCTTATCGTAAGATAAAACGTCTGGATACATCCGTTTGGTTGCACACTCAAGAGCCAACTGCTTAATGTCGTAGTTGGGAGTCCCTTCTTCCAAGTTAAGTCCTCTTTTAAGCGTGAAGATAAGTTTAGGGAAGATGGCTGTGCGGTGTTCCGAACCAAGCCCCTTGATGCGAATGTTTAAAATAGCTTTTTGAATTTCCCGTTCGAAACGGCTAGTTCCTAAACCAAAACCGAGCGAAGTAAAAGGTGTTTGTCCATTTGAAGTGAAGAGGGTGTTGATTTCATACTCAAGAGATTGCATGGCATCGTAGATATCCTTTTGCGTTTTCTTCCAAGCGTAATCTTCCCGTTTTTCAGGCAAGACCCACTCTTCTGCATCTTTGAGATGTTTTTGATAGTTCTTCTCTGCATAAGGCGCCAGGATTTCATCGATACGGTCAGCTGAACAGCCACCGTACTGGCTAGAAGCAACGTTGGCGATGATTTGAGAAATCTGTGCTGTCGCAGTCTGGATAGACTTGGGACTTTCTACCTCTGCATTTCCAATCTTAAAACCATTTTCCAACATCCCCTTGAAATCAATCAAACAGCAGTTGGTCATAGGGGTATAGGGACTGTAGTCCAAATCGTGATAGTGAATATCCCCCTTTTGGTGGGCATTGGCTACGTGCTTGGGAAGCATTTGCAGTCCGATTGATTTCCCAACAATGCCTGCTGTCAAATCACGCTGGGTATTAAAGACATCGCTGTCTTTATTGGCATTTTCATTGACAACTGCCTGATCTTTATTAAGAAGCTTATGAATACTAAAGTTAATATCTGTCGCTTTTGAACGCTCAAAATCCCTTTGCGTCCGATAAGTAATATACTCCTCAGCTAGCGCATATTCTTTGGCTTCAAGGAGTTCATGTTCTACGATATTTTGAATTTCGTAAATCTTAACCCCCTTTGGAAAGCGACTATGAATTTCTGTGACAATTCGCTCGGTCAGAGCATTTAGGCGCTTTTCGACTAAGGGTGTCACATCCATAACCTTGTCTGCCGCCTTGTGGAGAGCCTTGTCAATCTTGTCCACATCAAATACAACACGTCTCCCATCTCGTTTCTCGACGAAGAGAGTTGGCAAAATTGTAATTTTTTCTTCTAGTGCAATCATATGCATGCTCTTTTCTAAAATGTTCTTTCTAAAAAGTATTATACCACTCTAAAAAGAAAAATCAATATCTTGTGGTAAAAATCCTAAAATTTTTAAAAATACACAAGATATTGATTTAGTTATTTAATTTTATAGACTTTAAACTCTGAGTAATCTGTCTTTACTGGTTGGTAATTTTCTTTCAAAATTGTTTCCACTTCAGACCAGACTGGCACCTTGTCATTTACCACAATCACCTTGGGTTGTTTTTCTTTCAAGTCATTAAGTAACTTATTCCGATTTCCCTCAGTTGCTGTATAGTGCACGGGAGACAAAATCGCCGATGGCGACAAGCGCTCACTCTTACGATAAAGAGTCGTAGTATCATCCCATGCATAGATAGCATCTTCCGTATTTGTCTCCTCTTTTACCAAATCAGCAAGACGATTACGTTCTTGATAAGGTACTGGATAAAGGACAAACTTCATCAAAAAGGGAATAGACAAAAGATAGACAAGCCCTAAAACTGGCAGATATAGATTTCCTTTGAAGAAACGACTCCATAGACTAACTGGCGTTTCTCTTCGTCTTCTTCTAACACTACGCCCCCTCTGTTGACTCTTAATATTGGTTACCAATAAAAGTAGGAAAACAGGGAAGACGACCATCAAATAGGAAGCGTGCAGAGGCTCTTGTGAAAAGAAAAGCAAAATCAAACCTAAAATTGTCACAAGACTTGCAGGAACTGAAATGACGTATAGTTTAGAGGGTTTGGATTGAAAGAGACCTAAAAAGATACAAACCACAAATCCCAAACCAAGGGACAACAAGCCATAAAAAGCCATATTCTCTAAAATTTTAGAAGTGAAATCAAAGCGAATACTGTCAATAGGATAACGAATACCACTAATGGCATCCCCAAAACTTCCTGTTGCAACACTATAGTAGGTAGTGGGATAAAAGACAAGTGAAAAACCTAAAGCCACTGCAAGAAACTGATAAAACCCATGCGCAAAGCGTCTATGCCCAAGGTTAAAGACCAACAAGCCTAAACTCACTACAGCAATAAACAGGAGCGATGACAAGGGGGCAAAGAAAAATCCGCCCGCCAAAGCTAGCCCAATCCGTACAAATCCCTTATCATGGCTTGGATTGCTTAGATAAGCCGCAACTAAACTAAAGGCCGCGAATAAGAAGGGAAGCGCTAAAAGAGTCGCATAGCCTCCACCAAAAGCAAGACCTGTAACTAGCATGTAAAAAATAGTCACCACTTGTCCAGCTTGGTCTCCTTGCTCTGTCAAGGTATCCGCTGATCTAAAAAGGAAAAATCCGCCTGCTACCAAGGCTAACCACTCAAAGATGGCAAAGAAAAATCCGCCCTGAGTCACGTAAGTCAGCAAATAATAAAGCAAACCTTGACTTCCATAATAATCGCTGTAAATCTTCCCTGTCTGATGAAGCGCCCAACCTGCATAAAAATCCTGCACTTCCTGTGCACTCATTAAGTCGAGTAATAGCGGTACTCCTAGAGTTATCCCCGTTACAAGCGTACTCCATAGTAAAATTTTCACCAAAGGAAGACGACTTGATTCACGATGATGCGATTCTTGTTCGATTTGGTATTCTAGAGGTTCACGATTCTCCTGATGAACTTCTTCTACTCTACCATACACACTCATATCATTTCTCCTATTCAATTTATCTGTCTTAGTATATCAAAAAGTCCTAGGATTGTCAGCTTGCGATGGCTGTTTGAGTGATTTTTTGCATAGTTTCACAAAGGTTTCAATTTCCCGAAAGCGATGTAAATTCGTCTGTTTAAATGTTATGATATAATCCAATTCTTTCTGAGTCAGCATCGTCCCTCCCTATATCTTTCTATTCGTAAAAAGCAAGAAAAAGAGGACTCGGTCATTTCCTAAGTCCTAGATTTCTTATAAGATTGGGGCGAATAACTGGGCGATTTCTTTTACAAGCTTTTGATACCAGCTCGTTTTGATAGAATGAGGATAGACTTCCTGAGAATCTGCAAATATATTTTGAAAATCTCGGGCGATTTCTATTATAGAAGGAGTTTTATAGAGTAAAACTGCATTTTCATAATGGTGTACCAAGCTTCGGTAGTCGAGATTGATCGTCCCCACCACCGCAAAATCTTCGTCTACCAACATCTGCTTACTATGAATAAAACCTGGGCTATACTCATAAATTCGAACACCAGCAGAAAGAAGGTCTGGATAAGCCCCTCTTGTGACTAACTGAATGAACTTCTTATCTGGTATGTAAGGGGTGATAATTCGAACATCGACCCCTCTCATAGCAGCATTTTTGATTGTCTCCGTTAAATCATAGTCTATGATCAAATAAGGTGTCGTAATATAAACCGATTCAGTTGCTTGATTGATCAAACTCTGATAAACCTTTTTCCCTACCTGCGTTCGAAAAATTGGCTTGGGTCCACTTCCGTATGGAATGGTTAATCCATCACTTGGGATAGAATGATTTTCTAAATGATATTGATCAAAATCACTAATCTCTCCTCGATTGATGTACCAAGTGGTTAAAAACAAGCGTGTCAGGGCTTTTACTGCTAGTCCGTCTAAGCGAATTCCACTATCCTTCCAATAACCAAATCTCTCGACGTGGTTAATGTACTCATCTGCCAGATTGACCCCACCAGTATAGGCTATCTGACCATCAACAATCAATATTTTTCTATGATCTCTGTTATTATAGGCCACTGTCAAACGAGGAATAACTTTATTGAATTTATGGGCCTCGATGCCCAGCTGACGAAGTCGATGTGCATAATCTCCTGTTAAAGTAGCCATACAGCCGATATCATCATAGAGCAGTTTAACCTCAACTCCTTGAGCGACCTTTTGCTCTAGTATATCTAGTATGCGATTCCACATCAAACCTTCTTCTATAATGTAATATTCCAAGAAAATAAATTTTTCAGCCTTTTTAAGATCTTCTACCATCTTTTTCCACATAGCTTCTCCGTTAGGAAAAAATGTAGAGGCAGTTTGATCATAGACATCGGCATTGGTATCCATACTCAATAAGGACTTGATGACGCCATATGCCGCCTTGTCACTTTCTTTTAATTCCTCTTTTAGTAGCTGGCTATTTGCTTCTTGGAAATGCATGGAGTCTAGCTTCTTCAGTTGTTTGATTTCTTTTTTGGACAATCTCCTCTCACCAAACATCAGATAGAGCAAGGGGCCAAATACTGGCACAAAGGCTACTAATAACCAGGTTACCTTATTCTCAGGAGTCGTATTACGGTTGACTATCGAAATAATTGTGATGATACTCAGTAGAATGAGAACAGTAATCCATAAAATGGGAGCCATGCGTCCTAAATAAAGAAAGAGACCAAAAGCCAGACAAAGTTCAAGTAGCATAATCGAAAGACTAAAGCCATACTTGGACATCAATAATTGAAATTTTCTATATTTCATATCTCCTCCTTGATATTTTGAATGCTAAAAACAAGTAATTGATACTAGTATAACTCAGGTATTCGACAGAAGGCAAGTATTTATGATTATTTTTTAAGCGTTGCAGGACAAGTAGACGGAGAGTTTATAGCTCCCATGATTTACAAGAAAAGTATGACGAGCGACTTCTTTGTGGAGTGGTTCAAAACGCAACTCTTGCCTGCTTTGAAGACACCTCATGTCATCGTCATGGACAATGCTAGTGTTCATCCCAAGAACATCTTGGATAAACTTTGCATTCAAGATAAACACTTTTTCTTACCTCTACCGCCTTATTCACCAGATTTGAATCCTATTGAGCAAGATTGGGCTATCTTGAAGAAGAAAGCGACGGATTTATTAAGGAAAGTCCCAAATATTTTTGAAGGTTTAGAGCGCTCTTTTAAAACTAAATGACTATAAAAAGGGACAACACATCTATCATATTCTGAAAACTCACAATCTTGATGTCAGCTCCTCAACAGTCATTATTAAAACCAGTGGAACTTACCCTGACACGGAATTCCACTGGTTTTTACGATTTTTACCAGATTAACCTCCACTTGCACTAACGGTGGAATTTAGTTCGGGAATTTAGCTTTTTCGCTATGAAAATCTTACACTTCATAAGTAAAATATCTAAAGGAAATAACAAAGCATACTACAATCATAAGCACTAGATAAAACGTATAATCCCAAATATCAGATAACACAAAATCACTATAAATTAAACTACTTCTTAACATCGCAATCATGTGTGTTAGAGGATTAACTTTAACTAATGGCTGTAAAAATGTTGGCCAGACATCCGTCGGAAAAAACGCTCCTCCTAAAAATGTTGAAAGTAAATTACCTAAATTTCCAAAAACCGAAGTGTTTTTTACATTCTTAGAAAGAATACTTATAATCAAACCTATCGATGCTAAAGAAATTGAACTAAGTAAAAGAATCATAAAAAGCCATATTATATTAGGAAAACTATATTTTAAGCCTAATTTTAAAATATAATTACAAAAGAATAATACCAATAATGTTTGAAAAAACATCAAAATTATTTGAGTTATTATTAAAGAGAAAACTATCTTTGAAATTTTGACGGGAGTTACTTTTATAAATTTCAAAAATCCGTTTTCTCTATAACTTGATAACATAATAGGAAATGCTATCAAACCTGTCGAGGCATACGACATACCTAAAATACCAGGAAGGATATACGTCATATAGGACATTCCTTCCCTACTCTCAGAAGAGCCTGCCGTTCCCATCAAAATAAGCATTAATATCGGCAAAAAAGTTCCTGTAATCACTGCTTGTTTATTTCGTATTTCCATTAAAAAAAATGATTTAATAAACTTCATGATACTATCCATGTATATTTCCTCCGGTCATAATCAAAAACATATCCTCTAAATCCATTTCCGAAATAGAAATACCTCTCAACTCTTTTTTTTCTTTATTACATACCTGAGATAATATCGTAAGAGCCTTTTCATAATCATTAAAAAAAATAATCAACTCTTCATCCATAAAACGAAATTCGTTTTCACTAAAATATTTAGATATATTAGACTGAAGAAAATCTATATCTACATCAGTCAAACTGTAATCAAATATTATCTTATGAGAATACGGCAAGCCTTTGATTGCGTTCCTAACTGTATCGTCATAAACAATTTTCCCTTGATTAATTATTATTATTCTATCACACACATCAATAATTTCATTTATATAATGTGTCGTTAATAAAATTGTTTTCCCATTCTTTTTATACCCCTTTATAATATTCCAAAGTTCCTTTCTGGTTTGAATATCTAATCCTAAGGTAGGTTCATCCAAAAAGATAATTTCAGGGTTATTTATCATACTTAACGCTAAAGCGATCCTCTGTTGTTGCCCTCCTGATAAGCCAGAAATGTAACTGTTATAAGCATCCTTCAAACTTACTTTGTCTAAAAGCTCACAAATCTCTTTTTTTGATAACGAAATATTATATAAAGCACCTATAAATTCAAACAGCTCACAAATTTTTATTTTGTTAAAAAATTTGTTTGTTTGAAATTGAACTCCTATTTTCATCAATAAATCTGATGTTCTATCTTTAGAATTACTATTGAGAACAATACTTTCTCCACTATAATCTGTGTATATTCCTTGCAAGCAATTAAAAAGTGTAGTTTTCCCAGAACCATTTTTTCCTACAATTGCGACAACTTCTCCTCTATTAACACCAAATGTTATATCGGATAAGATACTTTTACTATCATAAGAATAACCTAATTTATTAACATTAATAATCATAAAACCTCCCTATTTTATTTAAGAATAGCTATCGAAAAGTTTCTACTTGATATTTTATCCAAAAAGTGTGAAATATCTTCTGATGTTATGCTATCTATCAATTCCAGCGTAGATTCTAATACTATATGACTCCGACCAATTTGGTGCTCTTTAGCTAAATAAATAAAAAATATTTTCATGCTTCCAGAATTAACTTGGCAATTAATTATATTAGTAAGCTCTGTTTTACAGGTTTCTAAATATAACTTTGTATATTTACTAAACTCGGATGACCGAAAAACCCCCAATATAAACTCATTTATTTCCGAAACATTCTTTAAGTTATCCTTTGAATCTATATACTGTACTTCAAAAATAGGCGTATCAAAATAATAATACGCTCGAGCAACTATAAAATATAAGTCTGCTAATTTTTTCCTTAAGTTATCAAATAGGAAACCACTTGTCCCATTGACCATTAGTAAACACAAAAGAGATAAAATTATTGACTCTTTTTCACACAAAGCTTCATCGAAAAGATATGATAATGAGACCATGACTCCTGGGTTACTATCAAGAACCTTGCTGTTATTCCCGGTTTTAAAATAATCAACTAAGTTGCTTTGGCAACAGATAGGGCTCTCGTCAATATTCTCTTGATTTAATAACAAACCATCTAATGTATCTTCAATAGACTTATCAGATACTTCACCCGAAAAATAAAGCTTCATATTACTTGGAAGAAAGAGGTTACCCCTAGTTTTTAGGACATCTTCTAATGTTATGTTGGTTAAGTTTTTTCCTAAAATATCAATATTTAACTCTTTTGACCAGATTAAACCATTCAATTCATCTTGATAAACTTTTAACCGATCAAATTTTCTTGAAATCTTTTCTTTATGAATGATACGCTTCTCTTTGAAAAGTTCAACTTCAGAAATTGATCCAAGTATTAAGTATTCAAAAATTTCCCGAAAATTATCAGCAATCTTCCCTAAAGGTGAAACTAGATAGATGTACATACTATCCAAACCAGTCCTCATTTCTAGCTTGATATTTTTTTGGGATAAAAAATCAGAAAAATATATACCCTTATAAGAAATATTAGAAATCAAATGTTCCGTTAAATGCACAACTCCATGAAAATCTTTTTTTTCATTCATAGCACCAATATTGAACCATATTAATAGTTCGTCTAAATTTGTTCCCCTAACTTTAAAAATATCTATGTTATTAGACTCTGATTGACAAAAAGTTATTGACATTAAATCACCTAACTTTCATCTTTATGACCAATGAAGAACTCATAAACGATTCCTTCTGTAACACCATCAATATTAAGTAAGCTATTAATTTCATCGTCAAAAAATCCTCCTATAGCTAACGCACCAATATCAATACTCTCAGCAGATAAATAAATATTTTGTCCTAAATGCCCTGCATCTAAATGTACAAACCTATATGAACGTTCTCCATATTTATAAGATAATCTTGGAAAAACTGCAGTAATAAATATTACACACGCTGATTGTTTCGCAATACTAGAATAAGATGTAAACTCAGATAAATCAAGTTCCCCTTTTTGCAAAACAGATAGGTTATGTTCTGAAGGGTTATAATGATAAATCCCCTTCTCTAACCCCTCAATCTTATTAGCATAAAAATATATTTCTAGGGGATATAATCCCCCCGCAGAAGGAGAAGTTCTCAACTCTTGATAATATTCTTTTTCTAAATTTTCAAGTGTTCCACTAATTCCATAACTAGAATTTAAAATATAACTTACCTCGCTTAAAGTTAAACTTTTTGACGAAAATTTACGAATACTTCTTCTGGAAAATAAAACCTTTCTAAATCCCTCAGTTTGTTTTTCATAATCAGTAAAATCAGAAGGTAAATTTATCTTAGGATGGGTTACAAATGAATGTGATGAATTTACCGCTCCTTCAATGAAAACAGGGTTAGAGATAATTTGAGAGATATTTTTCCCTAAAATTTTTTCTCTTAGAGTATTTAATTTAGTTATTTCATGAAATGTTTGAAAATCATATTTTTTTGTAACGCAATTTTCAAATGCATTTTTAGATAGTATCTCAATTGAAGATATTTTACTCATAATAACGGTACTCCTTATGATTACGGAAATGGATGAGGAATTTTATTAAACTCTTCTACTGATTTGGGTCTATTTAAAAGTCCCAATGTTACCGGAACATCATGTAGGCGTTTTCCCCCAATTCTAGGATATAAATGGTCATTTGTAATTTCTATAAAACCAGGTATTACTACTTTATATACTCTATAATCTAAATTATAGACATCACTTGTTGTTAAGTTCTTATAAAAAATATCATACCCTAAATTTGAAATTTTTTCATATAAAATTTTAAGCTGCTCATCGTATGTTAAAGTTTTCTCCTCTTGAATTTTCACAGTATAATCTTGATTAAGCAGAAAATCAAAATGTGGCTTCATCGATTTCTGGGTAAATAGCATAACTCGACTATGGAAGTCTCGAATATCAGAAAAATCATCACTGTATTGTTCCTTACTTCCCCGAACAAAATCTTCTTTCCAGCTAATACGGCCTTGCGATAACTCTATAAAAGTTTTTATTACTGCCTCTTTTAATGTTAGTCTAGTCGCTGCTGCAATTAAAATTCCTCCTCGCTCATCCTCTAGAATCCCTAAAACACTAGGAATTTTTGTATCAAGTGTCATATCAATTAAAGTATATTTACAGCCAGGTATTTCAAATCTTTCTTTATATAATTGGTAAACTTCTTCATTGGATGTTATATCAATTTTAGGCAGGGAAAGTTCGTTATACCATAGAATACTAAAAGCATCACGCTCAACTACTTCAAAAATCCCTTTAACAATAGCCTCCTCATCATTAGAAGCACATGACAACCCCGTTGAAATAGGATACCAAATCAACTTCTCATCTTCATTTGGATAATATGGCAAATAGGTAACTGCTGCTGGAATTAAGTAATCTTCGTTCTTTCCTAACCTTTTGCAAAAAGTCCAATTGACTATTGTTGATTCATCAAAAATACTAAAAGGAAAATTTGATTCTAGATACTGATGTTTGTTATAAAAAGCAAATTTTTTCGGAGAAATGCAGCGATATTTATTTAATAATTCTTTATACGAGCCAAGCACTAAATCCGAAGGTTGTATAAACGCCGAGCAATATCTTTCTACAGTTTCTCCTATTGCAGCATTAGCTGCAGACTCAAACGTAAGACCAGCACCACTATTAAAAGATGTTGAAGTCTCAATTCCCATTCTTGAAAAGTTTTGAGCAATAGCTGCTACAAGAAATACCCTAGCATCATCATGTTCAGGCAACCAATAAAATAAATCTTTTACAATACCTAATTTATTGTTAACAAGTCTATTAGATGCCAAAGGATAGATACTTGTCAAATTGGTCGATAAATACTTCATAATCTTGCCTTTCTTTATATATTAGTGAACCCCAAATCGATACTTTATTCTTGATATTTATATGTTTTTGTCCAAAACTTGTTAGTTACTTTTAAATCTGGAGATTGACCACAAACTTCACATATCGGTGATTTGATAAGGGAGTCATAATTGAAATTAACATTATAACCATCTATTTCAATAATTCCTTCAATAGTTTTCGGAAAATTCCAAGTATCTTCTTTCAAGAAAAATTGTAATATTTGACCTACCATAATATTAAACCCAATCCGAAATGTTGTAGAATCAACCGAATAAGCCCTTTGAATCGCCCCCTTCAGATTAGTTTCTAAAAACTTTTCTACTTTTATATGTTCAGAATAATGCGTGAGATTATTATACTTTCTAGTCCTGTAACATTCTAAACAAGCGGTATATGGTGGGATACACATTGGACCAATTTCCGCTATAAAACCAGACGTTTTAAGAAGTATGACAGGTTTTTGCCACTTAAAGCACAAAGAATTAATTCTTTTCTCAAAAAAATCATTTGTTTCGGTTTCAATCAATACTATAAAATCATTATTAGATATGATCTCCAAAACATCTGGAAAGTTCATCTCATTCTGAAACTGTTCTACTTCTATCATATTCACCGTTAAAAAAGGTATATCATCAATTATAACTGGTAATCTTCTATCTAAATTAATAATACCTACTTTTTTATCTTTAAAAATTTCCAAAATTCTTTCTGTTTTTAAACCAGTTGAAAAATAATTTTGGAGATCATTAAATGTGTCATTTACTACGCTTTTATTATCAATCCAACCTTTGCTTATTAATTGCTCTAATACACTAGACAATTTACTTCTAAACTCTAAATCTACACTTTGTGATAACTCCGAATAACTTGCACCTGTATTAAGTAATGGCAATATAGGAAGTAAGATATTCTCAACATCCTCCCCATTTAAATTAAAGTATCTATCGTTGAATCTTACAATCACAGATTGACCATCTGGAACTATAACTACACCAGAATTAATCTTGAATTTCACATTATCTTTCATTTTTTAAATACCTTTCTCCTACTTTACCTAAAAATAAGTAAGGCGGTAAGAATAACAATTCTCACCGCCTTCAAATTAGATTATTTTTATCTACCTGTTGAAGTACAAAAATAGCAGCAACAACAGTATATAACCTCTGCTGACGTTTGAGAATCAAATACTCTGTTTTGTTCTACCAATTCTACAATAAACATATCTCCTCCTACTGACCTGTCGAAGTACAAAAATAACAACAGCAACACCAAACAACATCAGCTGTTGCAGGAACATCTAGAAAACGAGAGTTTTCAATTAATTCTGAAATAATCATTCTTTCTCCTTGCAAATACTGTAAACTCAATTATCTAATTCTTACAAATAAATTTTCTGTAAAAATCAGACTCATTAGCTAACTAGCAGATTCTTTCCCAGAAACCTACCTTTAACCGTTACAAGCAACTATTAACTCAACGCTCAACCAAATATCATTGAGAGTTGAGCATAAACCTATTCTTATACCTAAAATTATTGCAATAATTAATAGACCTCCTTTTTTATATATTGTATATACCAATTGTTGTTTGAATACTAATCTACTTTCTCAATATCAAATCCATTAAATTTCTGTTGTGATTGTACTCGAATTTCTAATTGTCTATTTTCTGAACAAAATGCTTATAAAAAGGCGTAGTACTAAATGTAAATGCACCTAACGATACCAATGCAATCGTTTTATGAAATCGGTTTCTTTTTCTGATTTTATTGTAACACATCTATAATGATTAGTCAAATATTTTTATACTTTTTAGAACTTTTTTATTACAGGTACAATAAAAGGCTGAAAAATCCAGCCCTTCCTACTTGCATAGTCTTATTTAGTTAAAACGATTTGGTCCGATGGGTCTCTAGCCATATCATCTACGATGATTTGATTACCGTTTACAGTGTAAATTTTGACATCATCACCAATAATCATGCGTTGATTTGCTGCATCAAATGTGACCTGTTTGACTTTCTGATCCCCGTCAGATTCGAGCTCAGTCCATGTACCAGTCGTTCCAGTTACCACTAAAGTAATACGGTCTCCGTCATCCTGACCGGTATAAGTCCCATCAATATCAGTCGGTTGAGCCTCAGGTGCATTTTATGAAGAACTTGTTGCTACCTGGTTTGTATTTTCTGTAGACGATGAAGCAGTAGGTTGTGATTGCTGAGTTTGTTGTGTTTGCGCTTGAGCTGCTGGTTGTTGAATCTGTTGAGCTCTTTGTGAACAAGCTACTAAGAGACTAAGACTTGCTAGAGAAGCAAGAGAACGTGTGAATCTTGTTAATTTCATGATGGATTTCCTTTCTGCTACCAATTTAGAGAAATTTTCTCTAACCAGCAATTCCCCTAGTATAACAAGTTCAAAAAAGGTGGTCAATTTATCTGTTCATGCCCCAGCAGGTAGCTCCGTACTTCTGAGATAAAATAGAGAGACCCTGTAATGAATAACAAGTCCTGCGTATCGGCTTTTTCTTCGAAACTGCTGATAAATTCTCGGTAAGAAGAAACTATATCGTAACCTGTTACATCTGTCTCATCCAAAGAACCTTGATAGTCAAAGCCAGTCACCTTGAGTTCCACCTGAGGTAAATTTTCAGTCAGATAACCCAACATCCCTTGATAATCCTTCCGTTTCAAGGCTCCAAATAGGATTTGAGGACGATAGGCTTCCTGCTCTTTTTCTTTGATAAACTCAACCAAGCGAGTCAAGGCAGGGAGGTTATGAGCACCATCCAAGTAAATCTGTGGGCGAATACGCTCCAAACGTCCAGCCCAATGGGTCTTCTCCAAAGCCTGTCTTACAACCTGCTCATAAACAACTTCCTTTCCTTCTCCCATAAAGAGAAGAAATGCTTGCAACGCCAAGGCCGCATTTTCCTGCTGATAAGCTCCTTCTAAGCCTATGTTCAGCTGTGAAAGATTTAGTAAAGAGCTTGAAAAATTACCATTCAGCATTGAAAAATCTTGACCTGCCTGATAAAGATCAACAGCTAAAGAGTCTGCTTTTTTCTGACAGACAAGCCTAGCTTCTGGAGGCAATTTCGCAATCACTGCCTTCTTACCAGCCTTGAAAATACCAGCTTTCTGCTCTGCGATTGCTTCCAGACTATCACCCAAGGTTTCCTGATGGTCAAGCCCAATGGAGGTGATAACAGCAAGCTCTCCAGTTACCACATTGGTCGTGTCAAGTAAGCCGCCAATTCCCACTTCTAGTAAAACCAAATCCACTTCTTGCTCTCTAAAATAAAGAAAAGCAATCAAGGTCAGCAGTTCAAAAAAGGACAACTGATCATGGGTTTGCAGAAGCGTTTTCTCCATCTCCTTGACCTGCTCAGCCAAACGGATAAAGTCTGTGTCTGCTATAGATTGCCCATTAATGCAGATTCGATCATTGATAGAGACGATATGAGGGGAGGTAAAGGTCGCGACTTTTTTGCCATGCCCCATAAATAACTCCCTCATAAAAGCAATGGTAGATCCTTTCCCATTAGTCCCTGTTACATGGATAATAGGATAAGACTTCTCTGGATTCCCTAACAAATCCACCGCTTGCTGTATTCGGCCTAAACCTGATCGAAAATTCAAACCAATCCGACTATAAAGCCATTCTCCTACTTCAAACATACACATCTCCTTGACAAAAGTCTAATCAATTATCTAGCAAAATTCCGTAGATAACAAAAAATGAGGTCAGGATTTTCGTCCCGACCTCTCACCTGGTTAGCTAATCACTAACAACTATGAATATTAACTTGGGCTAAAACATCCACTGGATGTTCCAACTCTTCCAATTTCTAGGAGTTGGGCTGATACAGTCTCCCAGACTACCTGCGTTTCTAATTTCTAGCGCTGGGCTAAAAACGTCCACAGGACGTTTTTACTCCTCCATAAAACTATTGAAGACTTCTTCAATCATGTTCCATTCGTCTTCTGAGTCTTCTGGGATTGGTTGCAATTCGCCTTCTGTTCCATCTTCGTTTTCGATGAATGAGTAAGCTTGGATTTCAACTTGTCCGTCTTCGTCTTCTTCTGCGTTAACTGGTACTAGAAGAACATAGTTTTTACCAAATTCTTCTTTTCCATCAATTGTCAAAAGGATTTCAAACAAGGTTTCATTTCCTTGCTCATCTACTAGTGTGATTAGTTCACGTTCTTCGTGGTCGTGGTTATGATCGTGTGACATATCCTCTCCTTTATATTAAAATTTTCTATCTAAATAATTTTGTAAAATCAGCTGAGCTGCTAACTTATCAATGACTTTCTTGCGCTTATTGCGACTGATATCTGCTTGTTCAATCAACATACGCTCAGCAGCCACTGTTGTCAAGCGTTCATCCTGATAGTCTACTGGTAAACCAAAAAACTCTTCTAGCTTTGCTCCGTAGGCTTGACTAGCTTCTACGCGCGGTCCGCTTGTATTGTTCATGTTTTTAGGCAGGCCCACTACAAATCGTTCCACCTTGTAAGTATCAACCAGCTCCTTAACGCGGTCAAAACCAAATTGGCCTTGCTCCTCATTGATTTGGATGATTTCAAGCCCTTGAGCTGTAAAACCGAGCGGATCGCTAATGGCCACCCCTACCGTTTTTGAACCGACGTCCAATCCCATAATTCTCATAGGTTACAGATCGACTCCTTGTCCTTTAAGGTAGTAGCGAACCAATTCCTCAACGATTTCATCACGCTCATACTTACGGATTTGATTTCGTGCATTATTATAACGAGGAACGTAGGCAGGGTCTCCACTCAATACGTAACCTACGATTTGGTTAATTGGGTTGTAGCCCTTATCGTTCAACGAAGCATAAACATCTGTCAAAGTTTCGCTAATTTCTTTTTTATTGGAATCGTCCAATTTAAAACGTACGGTTTCTTCAGTAAATCCCATTCTAACACCCTCTTTCCTTAGAATAGTACCATTATAGCATAATTCCTTACCTTCTACAATTCAGGCAGTTTATTTATTTGGATTTTCTATTGTTCTGTCGCACCATTTGCCAATCTGTCTGAAATATATTTGCTTGGTTCATTCTTCAAAAGATTTTCTAAGCCAATATTCTTCAAATATTCTAACTGAGAAGCCTTCTTGACATCCAAAACTTGAAAATCAAAACCAGTCGTTGTTTGAAGTTCTGTTGCACTCAATAGTTTTGTTTCAAGCTTAAATCCTGCTAATTTACGAGCTTCTATGATGGAGTCGTCTTTCTCTTCCGCCTCGAGAAGAGCTTTTTGAGTTTCCTCCACTCCATGTTGGTCAATGTAGGTCTTCAGCTCATCTGAGACTGGACGCTTTTGTTGGATAGTTAGACTCAAAAAAATCTTGTCTTTGTAAGTAATGGTTTGGGTCTGCTGGCTACCATCATCTGACTTGGGCAAGACCAAAGTCTTGGTTACAACTGTATTCTTCTCAGCATTTTCAATAACTGGCAATGCCGACTGAAGCGTATCTTTTTCTGTTTTTGTAGCTGGTCCAGTTTCTTTTTTCTGTCCGCAACCAACCAGGACAAAAAGGAAAGCTAGACTAACAAGAACTATTTTTTTCATTTCTTTCTTCTTTCTTTTTGAAATTAAAATAGAATAAGACTGGGAATTGCTCCCAGCCTTGATGTTTATAGAGCTGCACGCAAACGTGCTTCTGCATTTTCTACATTACGGACAGAGCGTGGTAGGAAGGCACGAATATCGTCTTCCTTATAGCCAACTTGCAGGCGTTTTTCATCTACAAGGATTGGGCTCTTTAAAATTCTAGGTGTTTCCATAATCAGATTGAGGACTTCGTTAACACTCAAATCTTCAATATCCACTCCAAGGGCTTTGGCATAGCGATTTTTAGATGAGACGATACTGGCTATTCCGTTGTCTGTTTTGGTTAGAATATCCAGTAATTCTTCTCGCGTAATTCCTTCTTTACCAAGGTTTTGTTCTTTATAACTTAACTGGTGGGCATTAAGCCAGGTTTTTGCTTTTTTACAGCTAGTACAACTTGAGACTGTATAAATTTTAATCATGTACCTACCCCTTTCGCTACATGTTACTATCAGTTTAGTCTATTATACCATAAAAAACATCCGACTTGCGACCTATTTTTAATTTTTTTTGACTTTTTTCCGGGACTTTGACAGTTGT
>NZ_VMLT01000097.1:0-13867 GCF_013276815.1 Streptococcus sp. 1055
TGCTTTGAGCAACCTGCGGTTAGCTTCCTAGTTTGTTCTTTGATTTTCATTGAGTATAAATCATTCAATGTAACTGAAAAATTTCTTAACGAAAGATAGAGATAAACCGAAATCAGTAGATCGTATAAAGTGAAAAGGAAGGAATTCAATATGACAAGTTTAAAATTATTAAAAGAAAAAGCACCATTGGTCATTTGCATCACCAATGATGTGGTAAAAAATTTCACAGCAAATGGATTAGTAGCACTAGGTGCATCACCAGCTATGAGCGAGTACCCAGCAGACTTAGAAGATCTATTAAAATATGCTGGAGGATTATTGATTAACATTGGGACTTTAACGGATGATAATTGGAAATTATACCAAGCTGCTCTGAAAATTGCAGAGAAATATAATGTCCCAGCAGTTTTAGATCCTGTAGCCTGTGGAGCAGGAGAATATAGAAAAAAAGTAGCAGATGATCTAATCAACAATTACAAACTAGCTGCGATTAGGGGGAATGCTGGCGAGATTGCTTCTTTAGTAGGGATAAATGTGGTATCTAAAGGAGTAGATAGTGCTGGTGTGGATAATATTGATGAGATTGCTCTAGCAGCCAACGCTAAGTTTCATATTCCAATAGTAGTGACTGGAGAAGTTGATGCGATTGCTGTTAATGGAGAAGTGGTAACGATTCATAATGGTAGTGCCATGATGCCAAAAGTCATTGGGACAGGATGCTTATTAGGAGCTGTAGTAGCAAGCTTTATCGGACTAGAAAAAGGTCAAGAATTGAAATCATTAGAAACAGCAATGTTAGTTTACAATATCGCTGGAGAAATGGCAGAAAAACGTCCAAATGGACATCTTCCTGGGACATTTAAAGTTGAATTTATAAATGCCTTATACGAGATTACAGATGAAGATGTAAAGGAATTCAAAAGAGTGAAGTAAGATGTTTCATAAAGAATTACTAAAACTATATTTTATTTGTGGAACGACTACTTGCCAAGGAAAAAATCTATATACAGTCGTTGAGGAAGCCTTAAAAGGTGGTATAACCTTATTTCAATTTCGAGAAAAAGGTGAGGGTGCTTTAGAAGGCTTAGAAAAACTTGAGCTAGCTATCCAAATTAAAGAACTTTGTAAAAAATACAATGTTCCATTTATCGTTAATGACGATATAGATTTAGCAATGGAAATTGACGCCGATGGCGTACATGTAGGTCAAGATGATATTGGTGTTGATGAAATTAGAAAATTGATGCCAGATAAAATAATTGGTCTTTCTATAAGAAACGAAGAAGAATTTCAACAATCAAAAGTTGAATATGTAGATTATGTAGGTGTTGGGCCTGTATTTGATACCCAGTCAAAAGATGATGCTGGTGGTGCTATAGGTTATGAAGGTCTTGAATTGATGAGAAAACTATTGCCACAAATGCCTTTAGTTGCAATTGGTGGGATACAAACGAAACATATTAAAGACATTATAAAGGCCAATATGGATGGCGTTTCAATCATTTCGGCAATATCGTATGCAAAAAATATAGAAAAAACTGTTCGGGAAATGAGTGAACAATAGGTATCTATCTAACCCAAGAAAGATCTGCTGTCTTTGTGAGTGCAAGGCTGTATTTCCAGTTTAATTTCTTGAACTAGTATAAAATGTGTGTTATAATAATCACATAATTAAATAATAAAGGCATTTGGGGTGCTTTAGGCTGAGATGATACCCATTGAACCTGATACAGTTAAGACTGGCGAAGGGAAATGTGAAATGTTTTTTTCGTATGTCGAAAAGAACTGTCTAATCTTGTAAGCTGAACTCTAATTCGTATCTGTAATTAGAGTTTTTTCTTTTACGAAACTGGATGAAGATGATATAGTAGATTGAAATAAGATGCGAACAAATCAATTAGAAAATTCAAATTAATTTCTAGAAATATTTTAGCATTCTTGTGTACTGTTCTAAATTCAATCTGCTATACAAAGTATTTAGGTCGGTCTTCTTGAGTGCCCCACTTTTCTTTAAAAAAGGAGTTTTTTATGTTGAAAAAATGGCAGTTAAAAGATGTTATCTTGCTTGCTTTCTTGTCTATCTTTTTTGGTGGGGTTTTCGTTGGTTCAGGATATGTGTATAATATTCTCAGTCTACTCTTAACACCTCTTGGTTTGCAGGCCTTTGCCAATGAAATCCTCTTCGGTCTCTGGTGTATGGCTGCGCCCATTGCTGCCATCTTTGTTCCGAGAGTCGGAAGTGCAACGATTGGAGAAGTGCTAGCTGCGCTTGCTGAAGTCCTTTATGGTAGCCAATTTGGTCTAGGAGCTCTTTTGTCTGGCTTGGTTCAAGGTTTGGGAAGTGAATTTGGTTTTATCGTAACTAAGAATCGCTATGGAAGTTGGCTCTCTCTAACTGCTAATAGTATTGGGATTACGCTTGTTAGCTTTGTCTATGAATACATTAAGTTAGGTTACTACGCCTTTTCCCTTCCGTTTGTCCTTTCCTTACTTGTGGTACGTTTTATTTCTGTTTATTTCTTCTGTACCATCTTGGTTCGTGCCATTGTCAAACTCTATCATCAGTTTGCAACTGGAGGAAAAGCATAGATGGGTCTGGAATTACGGGAGATTCAGTCCCCAATTTTTTCGGAACCGATTGATTTTACTTTTTATGGGCAAGCCTTTACCTTGTTGGTTGGGAGCAGTGGTTCTGGAAAATCCAGCCTCTTTCAAGTTATTGCCCAAGTTAGTTCTCTTCCCTATAGCGGTCAAGTACTGATAGATGGGAGCGAAGTCAGTCAGCTTTCTATCATCGAACGTGTCCAGACGGTTGGTATTCTCTTGCAAAATCCCAATCATCAATTTACCATGGAGAACTTGTTTGAGGAGCTGATTTTCACCTTGGAGAATATCGGCTATCACCTTCAGGAAATTGATTCTAAAATAGCAGAGGTTGTCCAGCAATGTCGTTGCGAGGCAATCTTACACCGTCCCATTCATCACCTATCAGGTGGGGAAAAGCAAAAAGCAGCGCTGGCTGTCATTTTTGCCATGAATCCTAGGGTCTATCTCTTGGATGAGCCCTTCGCTTCCATTGACCGTAAGAGCAGAATCGAGATATTGGAGATTCTAAAAGAGTTGGCTCTTGATGGGAAGACAGTCATCCTGTGCGACCATGATTTATCAGACTATGAAGCCTATATCGACCATATGGTGGAGCTAAGAGACGGACAACTAAGGGAAGTGTTTCAAATCCCTTCCTCTGAGATGATACAGGTTGCTTCAAAGAAAGTTGCTTCTAGCCCGGAATTGTTACATATGGATCGAATGACTTGTGAGCTGGATAAGCGCTCCCTCTTTTCGATTATTGATTTCAGATTTTACCAAGGAATTTCCTGTATCCTGGGTGACAATGGTGTCGGGAAATCAACCCTCTTTCGGTCTATTCTTCAATTTCAAAAGTATAAGGGACGCATTACCTGGAAGGGGACAGTCCTGAAAAAGAAAAAGAGTTTGTACCGTGAACTGACGAGTATTGTTCAGGAAGCTGAGAAGCAGTTTATCCGAGTCAGTCTGCGAGAGGAACTTCAATTAGATGGACCTGATTCTGAAAGAAATCAGCGTATTCTTCAAGCCTTACGATATTTTGATTTGGAGCAGTCACTCGATAAGAGTCCCTATCAATTAAGTGGTGGCCAGCAAAAAATTCTTCAGCTCTTGACCATCTTGACCAGTAAGGCTTCAGTGATTTTGCTAGATGAACCTTTTGCAGGTTTGGATGATAGAGCCTGCCATTATTTCTGTCAGTGGATTGTGGAGGAGAGGAATCAAGGAAGAAGTTTTTTGATCATTAGCCATCGTTTAGATCCTTTGATCTCTGTGGTTGATTATTGGATTGAGATGACTAGTCAGGGTCTCAGTCATGTGAAAGAAGTGACCATTGCCAAACCACTCACATCTCAGAGTAGCAATACTCAAGGGGAGGTGAGATAGTATGGTCAAAGTAGCAACCCAGACACCGATTATCAGTCTCTTCTTGCTGATTTTATCCTTGGAAACATCTTTCATTCCTTCGATTGCTCTGAATCTCTCGGTAGTCGCATTTTGTATTCTCTTTATGCTCTATTACCGGCGATTTAAAGTATTGGCTTGGATGATTCTACTTGCTATTTTGCCATCCTTTGCCAACTACTGGGCAGTTCAGTTACATGGGGATGCTTCGCAGGCAGTCATACTTGGAACGAGGGCCTTCGTGACTGTTTGTATTGGTCTTGTCTTTGTTTCCTCTATTGCCCTAAAAGAGCTTCTCTTGTACTTGGCTCAAAAGGGGTTATCACGTTCTTGGGCCTATGCCTTGATTGTGGTATTCAATTCCTTCCCCCTTATTCAGCAAGAAATCAAGTCTCTCAAAGAAGCTTGCCTATTACGTGGTCAAGAACTGCATTTTTGGTCGCCCTTGATTTACAGTAAGGTTCTGATGACAGTCTTTAGGTGGCGCCATCTTTACCTGAGATCTCTGTCTGCTCATGGATATGACGAACATGTACAGTTGAAGAATAGCTATCGGACTTTTTATATTCCTAAAAGGACAATATTCATCTACCTGCTGTTCTTTTTATTGCTTCAAACCAGTCTATTTTTATAAAGGAGTTATTATGGAATTTACAGATATTGCGATGGAATTATCCAAGGAAGCTTGGCAGGCTTCCTTTCATCATCCCTTTATTTTACAATTACAAGAGGGGAATTTAGAACCTGCCATTTTCCGCTATTACCTGATTCAGGATGCCTACTATCTGAAGGCCTTCTCAGAAATCTATCATCTTTTGGCTGATAAGACTTCAAACCAAGAGATGAAAAGACTCTTGAAACAAAATGCTCAGGGTTTAGTGGAGGGTGAGTTATTTATTCGCCAACAATTTTTCAAGGAATTGGAAATCAGCGACCAGGAAATGGAGCAACATCCAATCGCTCCCACCTGCTATCATTACATTTCTCACATTTATCGGCAATTTGCAGAGCCAAACTTGGGCATTGCCTTTGCAAGTTTGCTACCTTGTCCTTGGTTATACCATGATATAGGCAAATCACTTAATCTTAAACCATCACCAAATCCTCTCTACCAACAATGGATTGAAACTTATATTACGGATGAGTTAGAGCAACAGATCAGAGAGGAGGGAGCGCTGGTCAATCAACTCTATCGCGAAAGTGATGAGACAGACAAGAAAAAAATGCTAGATGCCTTCCACATCAGTGTTCATATGGAAGCCAAGTTTTGGGAAATGGCCTACCAACACCAGACATGGAAGAGCGATTTACAGTCTTTAGAAAAAGGAGAATAATAAACATGAGAAAGCACCAATTACAAGTTCACAAATTAACCATTTTATCTATGATGATTGCCCTTGATGTAGTCCTTACACCTATCTTTCGGATTGAGGGAATGGCACCGATGTCCAGTGTAGTCAATATTCTAGCAGGAATCATGATGGGACCTGTTTATGCCTTGGCTATGGCTACAGTGACAGCTTTTATCCGTATGACAACTCAAGGGATTCCACCTTTAGCTCTTACAGGAGCAACTTTTGGAGCCCTCCTGGCAGGTCTCTTTTATAAGTATGGTCGAAAATTTCATTATTCCGCTCTAGGAGAGATTGTGGGAACAGGTATTATTGGTTCTATTGTTTCCTATCCTGTTATGGTACTCTTTACAGGATCGGCTGCTAAGCTTAGCTGGTTTATCTACACTCCTCGATTTTTCGGAGCAACCTTGATTGGTACAGCGATTTCCTTTATTGCTTTTCGATTTTTAATCAAGCAGGAATTCTTTAAAAAAGTGCAGGGATATTTCTTTGGTGAAAGGATAGAATGATGCAGGAATTGATAAATCCTTTTCCTCTGGAAACGAGTTCTCTTATTCACTGTATGACCAATGAGATTTCTTGTGAGATGCTGGCAAATGGGATTTTGGCTCTGGGATGCAAACCTGTCATGGCAGATGATCCCCGTGAGGTTCTTGATTTTACTAAGCAAAGTCAGGCTCTCTTCATCAATTTGGGGCATTTGTCAGCTGAGAAGGAAAAAGCAATCCGCATGGCAGCCTCGTATGCAGCTCAAGTTTCTCTTCCAATGGTAGTAGATGCGGTTGGCGTAACGGCTTCCTCTATTCGTAAGAGCTTAGTTAAAGACCTTTTAGACCATAGACCTACGGTCCTTAAAGGAAATATGTCGGAAATCCGAAGTCTTGTTGGCTTAAAACACCACGGCGTTGGGGTCGATGCGAGTGCTAAAGATCAAGAAACGGAGGATTTACTTCAAGTCTTGAAAGACTGGTGTCAGACCTATTCAGGTATGTCATTCTTAGTCACAGGCCCCAAGGACCTTATCGTTTCGAAGAATCAGGTCGCTGTATTGGAGAATGGCTGTGCAGAATTAGACTGGATAACAGGAACAGGAGATTTGGTTGGAGCCTTGACAGCCGTTTTTCTCAGCCAAGGAAAGACTGGTTTTGAAGCTTCTTGCTTAGCAGTCTCTTATCTTAATATCGCTGCTGAGAGAATAGTTGTTCCAGGAATGGGATTGCAAGAATTTCGTTACCAAGTACTCAATCAGCTTTCGCTTCTAAAAAGAGATGAAAATTGGCTAGATGCCATCAAAGGAGAGGTTTATGAATAGAGAAGCACTTAGACTATATCTGGTAACCAATAGCTATCAAGATTCCGTGGAAAGCTTTCTTGCAAAAGTTGAGACGGCCTGCCGTTCAGGGGTTACCATAGTCCAATTGCGAGAAAAAAATCTCACAACCCATCAATATTATCAACTGGCAAAACAAGTCAAGGAAATAACAGATGCTTATCAGGTACCCTTGATAATCGATGATCGGTTGGATGTTTGTCTTGCGGTTGATGCAGCAGGTCTGCATATCGGAGATGATGAATTACCGGTTTCGGTAGCTCGCAAAGTCTTGGGTTCTGAAAAAATCCTCGGTGTCACCGCTAAAACGGTTAAAAGAGCTCTGGAAGCGGAGAAATCAGGTGCAGATTACTTGGGGACAGGAGCCATTTTCCCAACCACCACCAAGGAAAATGCGCCCATTACTCTGATATCGACCTTGAAAACAATTTGCCAAACGGTCGCCATTCCAGTAGTTGCTATTGGCGGCTTGACATCAGAGAATATTGATCAGCTTATGGACACGGGTATAGCTGGTGTAGCTGTAGTGCGTGATTTGATGCAGGCAGAAGATATTGAGGCAAAAACGCAAGCCTTTTTAACAAAGTTGCATGACATTATTTCCTAACTAATACTCAATGAAAATCAAAGAGTAAACTAGAAAGCTAGCCGCAGGTTGCTCAAAGCCCTGCCTTGAGGTTTCAGATAGAAGCTGACGTAGTTTGAAGAGATTTTCGAAGAGTATAAAAACTCTCTAATTCCCTTAAAGTGGGAACTAGAGAGTTTTTTTCTTAATCTTTAAAACTTGTATGGTTGACTGGGCCAGAACCATGACCGAGTTGAGGGGCGTCTTGGATGGCTTTCGTGATAAAGGCCTTGGCCTTATCAACTGCCTGGTAAAGGCTCTTTCCCTTGGCTAGTTCAGCCGTAATCACTGCAGCAAATGTACATCCAGTACCATGGGTGTGACAGGTTTGAATTCGTGGGCTTTCCCAGACAAATTGATCATCCTTGGTAAAGAGGAAATCTTTAGCACCACCTTCGAGATGGCCACCTTTGATGACCACAGACTGAGGACCAAATTCTTTTAAAATCAGGCGACCAGCACGCTGCATGTCTTCGGGGTCATGGATTGAAAAACCAACAATCTCTTCTGCCTCAGGAAGATTTGGCGTGATAATGGTTGCAAGGGGAAGCAGGTTTGTTTTGAGATAGTCTCTAGCAACTGAGTCGATCAAGGCATCTCCGCTAGTCGCTACCATAACTGGATCTAAAACATAGGGACAATCCAGCTTTTTAAGATAGGGCTGGATGATTTCCATGATTTCGGTAGTTGCCAACATCCCAGTTTTTACAGCCTGAGGTGGAATATCAGAAAAGACACTGTCCAATTGGGCTTTCAACATTTGAGGAGAAACGTGCTCGATCAATTGAACACCTCTGGTATTTTGAGCGACAAGACTGGTTACAACAGCCATTCCATAGACATCTCTAGCTTGGAACGACTTTAAGTCAGCCATAATGCCAGCACCACCACTAGGGTCAGTACCTGCAATGGTCAAAGCAACGGGTAAATAAGTCATCTAAAACCTCCCAACCAACTGAAGTTTGTATTCTTAAGAACAAGCTAATCTGTTTCAGGAAGGCAATAGAAGACTGCTAGTCCCCATTATCATTTCCACTTCCATCAGCTAGCATTACCTAGATTGAGTCAAAGGGTCTAACAGTCGTTAATCTCAGCTTTACGCACCCCTAGTGGTTGTTTTCTTTTTTCTTTAGTATAGCATATTTTTATTGTTTATATAGTAATATTTGACTGCAAATCGTTTTTCAAATGATTAAAATCCTATTTTTCAAATAAAATATTGATTTCATAATTGACAAATGTAGACTTTAGGAGTATACTAAGAAACATAATTGACAAATGTAGATTTTGGAGGTGTGATGATGCAGATTTCAGATGCAGAATGGCAGGTCATGAAGATTATTTGGATGCAGGGGGAGCAGACCAGTACGGATTTGATCAGGGTTCTGGCGGAGCGGTTCGAATGGTCCAAGTCAACCATTCAAACTCTTTTGGCTCGTCTGGTTGAGAAAGAGTGTTTGACTCGGAAAAAAGAAGGCAAGTCCTTTGTCTATTCAGCCCTTTTAACTTTGGATCAAAGTCGGGATTTACTTGTCCAAGATATCAAGGACAAGGTTTGTTCCCGTAGGATTAAGAACTTGTTGGCTGATTTGATTACTGAATGTGATTTTACTCAGGCTGACTTAGAAGACTTGGAAGCTGTGATTTCTGAGAAGAAATCAAACGCTGTGACAGAAGTAAAATGTAATTGTATGTAAAGGAGACGTCATGTTAAATAGTATTGTAACCATTATTTGTATTGCCCTTATCGCGTTTATCTTGTTTTGGTTTTTCAAAAAGCCTGAAAAATCTGGACAAAAGGCCCAGCAAAAAAAGGGCTACCAAGAGATTCGAGTGGAAGTCATGGGAGGCTATACGCCTGAGTTGATTATTCTCAAGAAA
This sequence comes from Streptococcus sp. 1055, assembly GCF_013276815.1. NCBI lineage: Bacteria > Bacillati > Bacillota > Bacilli > Lactobacillales > Streptococcaceae > Streptococcus > Streptococcus sp. 1055. The sequence continues at coordinate 9,185 of NZ_VMLT01000097.1, forward strand.
TCAGTGCCAGCCCGCATTGTCTTTGACCGCAAGGATCCTTCACCATGTCTGGATCAAATTGTTTTTCCAGATTTTGGTGTACATGCGGACCTACCTATGGGGGAAGAGTATATAGTGGAAATCACGCCTGAGCAGGCTGGAGAGTATGGTTTCTCTTGTGGCATGAATATGATGCACGGTAAGATGATTGTAGAATAGGAGAATGATATGACTGAAATTGTAAAAGCAAGTCTTGAAAATGGTGTTCAAAAAATCCGTATCACGGCAGACAAAGGCTATCATCCAGCCCATATTCAGCTTCAAAAGGGAATTCCAGCTGAGATTACCTTTCATCGTGTGACTCCTTCAAACTGTTATAAGGAAATTCTTTTTGAGGAAGAAGGCATCTTGGAACCAATCGGCGTAGATGAGGAGAAAGTCATTCGTTTTACCCCTCAAGAATTAGGCCAACATGAATTTTCTTGTGGTATGAAGATGCAAAAAGGAAGCTATACAGTGGTTGAGAAGACTCGAAAATCTCTATCACTTTTACAGCGTTTTTGGATTACCAGTATCTTTACTGTGCCTCTTGTGATTCTCATGATTGGGATGTCGACAGGAGGAATTAGTCACCAAGTCCTGCGTTGGGGAACCTTTTTAGCCACAACACCGATTATGCTAGTAGCAGGTGGGCCTTATATCCAAAGTGCTTGGGCTAGTTTTAAAAAGCACAATGCCAACATGGATACCTTGGTTGCTCTGGGAACCCTAGTGGCCTATGGTTATAGCCTAGTTGCCCTCTTCGCTGGCCTCCCCGTTTACTTTGAAAGTGCTGCATTTATCTTCTTCTTCGTTCTTATGGGAGCCGTTTTTGAGGAGAAAATGCGGAAAAATACTTCCCAAGCTGTGGAGAAATTGCTGGACTTGCAGGCTAAAACAGCAGAAGTCTTGCGTGAGGAAAGCTATGTTCAAGTCCCTTTGGAGCAAGTCAAGGTAGGTGACCTGATTCGAGTGCGTCCCGGTGAAAAGATTGCGGTTGATGGTGTCGTAGTAGAAGGTGTCTCTAGTATTGATGAGTCTATGGTGACAGGTGAGAGTCTGCCTGTGGACAAGACAGTTGGAGATACTGTCATTGGCTCAACCATCAATAATAGTGGAACACTTGTTTTTAGAGCAGAAAAAGTCGGTTCAGAGACTGTTTTGGCTCAGATTGTGGATTTTGTGAAGAAAGCTCAGACAAGTCGTGCGCCGATTCAGGACTTGACGGATAAAATTTCAGGGATTTTTGTCCCAGCAGTTGTCATTTTAGGGATTGTGACCTTTTGGGTTTGGTTCGTCTTGCTCAGGGATAGTGTAGTTGTGCTTGGGTCGAGCTTTGTGTCTTCGCTTCTCTATGGAGTAGCAGTTCTGATTATTGCCTGCCCTTGTGCATTGGGACTTGCAACACCGACAGCCCTTATGGTGGGGACAGGTCGCAGTGCCAAGATGGGAGTTCTCCTCAAAAATGGAACGGTTCTACAGGAAATCCAGAAAGTTCAAACTATCGTCTTTGATAAGACCGGGACTTTGACGGAAGGGAAACCTGTGGTCACAGATATCATCGGCGACGAAGTAGAAGTGCTTGGATTGGCAGCTTCCTTGGAAGAAGCTTCTCAACACCCACTGGCTGAGGCTATAGTCAAGCGAGCGACTGAAGCTGGATTTGAGCTTCACACTGTTGAAAATTTCCAAGCCTTGCACGGAAAAGGTGTCTCAGGGCAAATCAATGGAAAACAAGTTTTGCTTGGAAATGCTAAAATGCTGGATGGCATGAACATTTCTAGCACTTATCAAGATAAACTAGAAGAACTAGAAAAAGAAGCTAAGACAGTTGTGTTCTTGGCTGTTGACAATGAAATCAAAGGCTTGCTTGCACTACAAGATATTCCCAAGGAAAATGCCAAGCTAGCCATCAGTCAGTTGAAAAAGCGTGGCCTTAAAACAGTCATGCTGACAGGAGATAATGCAGGTGTGGCGCGTGCTATTGCCGATCAGATCGGAATCGAAGAGGTCATTGCAGGTGTCTTGCCAGAAGAAAAAGCCCATGAAATCCATAAACTACAAGCGGCTGGCAAAGTAGCCTTTGTTGGGGATGGTATCAATGACGCTCCTGCCCTTAGTGTAGCAGATGTGGGGATTGCTATGGGAGCTGGAACAGATATCGCCATCGAGTCGGCAGATTTAGTGTTGACAACCAATAACCTCCTAGGAGTGGTTCGTGCCTTTGACATGAGTAAGAAAACTTTTAATCGAATTCTGCTCAATCTTTTCTGGGCCTTTATCTACAATGTCGTTGGAATTCCGATAGCAGCAGGAGTCTTTTCAGGTGTTGGACTGGCCCTCAACCCAGAACTGGCAGGTCTAGCCATGGCCTTTAGTTCAGTATCTGTTCTGACCAGTTCCCTTCTGCTAAATTTTAGTAAAATAGACTAAAAGTAATGACTAGATTCCTTTGTTATAAAACAGGAATGATAGCACTTTCAAAACTGTATTAGAATAGAAAGTAGAGAGTTTTGAGCAGATTTTTAGAAAAGTCAACATAAATATGATATAGTGGAATAGTAAAAATTTGGAGAACGTTTCCAATTCTATGTAATCGTATTCTCCAAGTCTAAAAAATTGAAGGAGAGTTATCACTATGACTCAAGGAAAAATTACTGCATCTGCAGCAATGCTTAACGTATTGAAAACATGGGGCGTAGATACAATCTACGGTATCCCATCAGGAACACTCAGCTCATTGATGGACGCTTTGGCTGAAGACAAAGATATCCGCTTCTTGCAAGTTCGCCATGAAGAGACAGGTTCTCTTGCAGCGGTTATGCAAGCTAAATTCGGTGGCTCAATCGGGGTTGCAGTTGGTTCAGGTGGTCCAGGTGCGACTCACTTGATTAACGGTGTTTACGATGCAGCTATGGATAACACTCCATTCCTAGCAATCCTTGGATCACGTCCAGTTAATGAATTGAACATGGATGCTTTCCAAGAATTGAACCAAAACCCAATGTACAACGGTATCGCTGTATACAACAAACGCGTAGCTTACGCTGAGCAATTACCAAAAGTAATCGACGAAGCTTGCCGTGCTGCAGTCTCTAAAAAAGGTCCAGCTGTTGTTGAAATCCCAGTAAACTTTGGTTTCCAAGAAATCGACGAAAACTCATACTATGGATCAGGTTCATACGAGCGTTCATTTATCGCTCCTGCTTTGAACAAAGTTGAAATCGACAAAGCTGTTGAAATCTTGAACAATGCTGAACGTCCAGTTATCTATGCTGGTTACGGTGGTGTTAAAGCTGGTGAAGTGATCACTGAATTGTCACGTAAAATCAAAGCACCAATTATCACAACTGGTAAAAACTTTGAAGCTTTCGAATGGAACTATGAAGGTTTGACAGGTTCTGCTTACCGTGTTGGTTGGAAGCCAGCCAACGAAGTGGTCTTTGAAGCAGACACAGTTCTTTTCCTTGGTTCAAACTTCCCATTTGCTGAAGTTTACGAAGCATTCAAGAACACTGAAAAATTCATTCAAGTTGATATTGACCCTTACAAACTTGGTAAACGTCACGCCCTTGACGCTTCAATCCTTGGTGATGCAGGTCAAGCAGCCAAAGCAATCCTTGACAAAGTGAATCCAGTTGAATCTACTCCATGGTGGCGTGCAAACGTGAAGAACAACCAAAACTGGCGTGATTACATGAACAAACTCGAAGGTAAAACTGAGGGTGAATTGCAATTGTATCAAGTTTACAATGCAATCAACAAACATGCTGATCAAGACGCTATCTACTCAATCGACGTAGGTGACACTACTCAAACATCTACTCGTCACCTTCACATGACACCTAAGAACATGTGGCGTACATCTCCACTCTTTGCGACAATGGGTATTGCCCTTCCTGGTGGTATCGCTGCTAAGAAAGACAATCCAGATCGCCAAGTATGGAACATCATGGGTGACGGTGCATTCAACATGTGCTACCCAGACGTTATCACAAACGTTCAATACGACCTTCCAGTTATCAACGTTGTCTTCTCAAATGGTAAATATGCCTTCATCAAGGACAAATACGAAGACACAAACAAACACTTGTTTGGTTGTGACTTCTCTAATGCTGACTATGCGAAAATCGCTGAAGCGCAAGGTGCTGTAGGATTTACAGTTGACCGTATCGAAGACATCGATGCAGTTGTTGCAGAAGCTGTTAAACTCAACAAAGAAGGTAAAACTATTGTGATCGATGCTCGCATCACTCCACACCGTCCACTTCCAGTAGAAGTACTTGAATTGGATCCAAAACTTCACTCAGAAGAAGCTATCAAAGCCTTCAAGGAAAAATACGAAGCAGAAGAACTCGTACCATTCCGTCTCTTCTTGGAAGAAGAAGGGTTGCAATCACGCGCAATTAAATAATTCCTCTCGCCGAAAATCAAATATGAAACTTGTAGACTTTATTCTTTGATTTTCATAGAGCGGAACTTTAAAAGATCGGAGCAATCCGGTCTTTTTATTATAAAGAAATTGCATATAATACTCATATGCTTTCAAAAAGCATTCTAGTCCATCTCCGATTAACGATGGACTTTATCACCTCCTTCTCCAGTCCTTGTATAACATCTTGAAGTTGATTCATGATATCTTCCAATATGGGCATCAACAGCTCC
>NZ_VMLT01000098.1:0-11187 GCF_013276815.1 Streptococcus sp. 1055
CTTTGAAGACACCTCATGTTATTATCATGGACAATGCTAGTTTTCATCCCAAGAACATTTTGGATGAACTCTGCATCCAAGATAAACACTTTTTCTTACCTCTACCGCCATATTCACCGGATTTGAATCCTATTGAGCAAGCTTGGGCTATCCTGAAAAAGAAAGTGACGGATTTATTAAGGGAAGTCCCAACTATTTTTGAATGTTTGGAACGCTTTTTAAAAACTAAATGACTATAAAACTTTTTTCCCAGATTTTTGTTTACTACTAAAGTTCACAATGGGTCTAATTTTTAAAATACTCTTGTTTAATTTTTGTAAGCAGATTGTTAGTAAAAGAGAATAACCCTGCTAAATTTCTGATCTACTTTATTCTATAGTGAAATGAAATAAAAATAGGACAAATCAATCAGGACAATCAAATCAATTTCTAGTAATGTTTTAGAAGTCCAGATGTACTATTCTAGTTTCAATCTACTATATATTATTCACTGACTAAAAAAGAAAACCTACCTTCTCAGTAGATTTTCTCTGTTTAAAATTTATTTCCAAGCGCCACTGGCATCTACATAGTAACCATCAGGTGTATAGGTGTTGTGAAGCATCTTACCAGTTGAAGCAAGGTAGTACCAAGATCCACTATCTTTTACCCATCCTGTTACCATAGAACCTGAGTTGTTTAGATAATACCAAGATCCACTATCTTTGATCCAACCTGTCGCCATAGAACCTGAGTCCTTTAGGTAATACCAAGAGTTATTATCATATAGCCAATTGCTAGCAATCATAGCTCCTGATGATTTAAAGGCATACCAGTTGCCACCCTGATAGAGCCAAGTTTGATTGAACATGACTCCTTTATCATTCATAAAGTACCAAGTTCCCTTGTCCTTAACCCAAGCATTTTTAACTAATTGACCTTGTTTTTGATAGTACCACTTTTCACTGTAATTCTTTTTTAGCCAGCTTTCTGCTTTTAGAATCGGATAAAGTATTTTGAAGGCTCCTCCCCCTCTGTAGGAATGACTGATAACTCCTGGTTTTTGAAGTTTCAATTCTACATAGTCGTCTTCCCAAGCAAACACTTTTTGACCATTGAGAGTCTCTGGTAAGGTAGCAGTGTAGGTCTTAGTTTGATAGTCCCATTTTGCATCAAGGTAGGTGTGTTGATCATTTGATTCGTCAATACGGAAGTAACCACTCTTTCCGCCATCATTATATACATCATCTACTACTTTAGTGGACCAGGTCTTTACTTCATTTCCGCTCTTGGCTTCTACCTTGATATCTCCTCTATAGCCATAAGGTACATAGAAATTCAGGTAACGCCCCTCTGTACCGACCATAGATTTGTCCTTTTCTTGACCTAGGAAATTGATAGTCTGATCTTGACCATTGAGACTAACCGTCCACTCGATTTTCTCAGTTTTTGGCAAATCCAAGACTTTGATATCCACTTCATGGCCATTGTTAAATCGAAGAATTTTGCCATCTTGATACCAAACGCCACCCTTAATAACCCATTCTTCTTCCAATTCGAATGCCTTTCCTGAATGAGGGAAAGCTAGTAAAGCTAAACCTGCTAGAGACAAACCAAATAGTGTGATTTTTTTTGATACTTTCATTTTCTTAACTCCTTATTTTTGAAATAAAACAAATTGACTGTTTTCTGGATAAACTGATACATGTTGCTCCTTATTACTGCTTGATGCAGCTTCAAGGACTAGAGGATAAGAGTATTGATACAGTTCCTCTAAAGTGATTTTTCCGTTAATATTGGTGTCTGCCATAGGCGAAATCATTCTATTTTGAAGTGAATCCCAACCTGTACCCATTGCCCAGTATCTGGTGGCAAGACTACCTATTCCGACTGCACTATACGATTTTTCACCTTTCCAAGAGGCACATAGTACGAGGAATTTAGAATCAAGCATTTCACCATTCTTGCTTGCTAGATTTCCTGTTGAGAATCCTGCCAAAAATGCTTGTTCATCAAATCTTTCTTCAGACTTGGAGGCAACCTTTTCATCTGATTTACCTACATCTATAATTGTTCCTGAATAGCAACAATCCAGCATAACCACAAACTTACCTTTATATTGTTTCAGTATAGATGCCAATTCCCAACCTGAAAAGGATGTTTTATCGCTACCAATGGCTATCGTCCCATCTTCTCCACCATGACAAGTAAAGTAAAGATAATTTACATCGCTTTCGCTAGAAGATTCAAACAGTTCTTGCATTTTTGCAATAATTTCAGCTTTTGTTTTATCAGGGAAACAAACAACGTTACTAAAGTTTTGATTGCTAAAAACCTTTTCCATAGCATTAACGTCTTCGATAGGTACTGCTCTCGTTGATGTTTCACCAAGAACTAAAGCACGGCGATTAATCGTTTGTCTTGCTCCACTACTAGCAAAGAAATAAGTATCATCTCCAATATTGTGCCAACCTGTCTGCATAGCACCGCTGTCAGCTAAATAATATTGTTTTCCGTCGATAGTCTGTAGGCCAGTTTGCATGACACCGCTAGTATTTAAATAGTACCAACTACCAGAAATCAAATACCAGCCTGTTTTCATAGCACCACTAGCATCTAGATAATACCAATTTCCATGCTCATTAAACCAACCTGTTTTCATCCAACCTTCACTATCAAAATAGTACCAGGTTTCATTGATCTTTTCCCACCCGTTTTTAGTGTAAGAACCGTCAGAATGTTTATACCACCAACGACCATTCGATTGAATCCAACTGCCATTGGAGTGACTATAAGACTTGGGAGAGATAGATTCTTGAGCAGAAACTGGACTATTTACTGGTAGTGTTGCCACTAGGCTCAGTAAAGCAACTGATGACAATAAAATTTTTTTCATAATCATATTGTCCTTTCTGTTTTATTTTTGTATAATCGTATCACAAATAAAAAAACAGGTTTTATTTTTTGCAGAAATGGAAGAGGAATACTATGGAAAATTTTGGAGCAGTTTTAAAGGATATCCGTATTTCAAAAAATTTTCGTCTTAAAGATTTGGCTTGTGATAAGATTAGTGAGTCAACTATTTCTCGTTTCGAAAATGGGATTACAAAATTATCTATTGATCATTTTTACATATTGTTAAATCGCCTGGGGATATCATTTTCGGAATTTGAAGAATTAGTTCATTGCTATTATTCCAAAAAAGAATGCTTTTTTGAAGAATTAGAACATGCTGTAAACTCTTCAGATATCATTTTGTTACAAGAACTAATAAAGAAAATAGAGCTAAAACAAAAGCAGGAAAGAAGTTTATGCAATTTTCACATAAAATTGATTGCTGAACAACAGATTAATCGCCTTGTAAATCTTCCTTATAATACATCTAAATGCAATGAGATAATAAAGTATTTGCTTTCGGTAGATACTTGGATGGAGTATGAACTGAAAATTTTTTATAATTCGGTGTTTTTTATGAACACTAAAACCATAAGCTTATTATATAGAGCGGTAATCAAGAAAACACGACATTTTTTAAAAACAGATATGGGAACACATAGAGTAATTCCTTTATATTTATTTAATTTAGAATTATTATTAAAAAATAATTTGTTAAATAACGCTCAATTTTTTATAGATGATTTAGAAAATTTACTGACCAGACAAGGATATTATTTTGAAAAGAATTATTTACTCTTCCTAAAAGGTATTTATCTTATAAAAACTAATCAAATAGAGTTAGGTAAAAAAGAATGTTCTAAAGCTATGAGAATATTTAAGGAATATAATGATAGTGATACAATAAATGAATTAAACCAGAAATTTAAGCTAGATCTAACAATTTAATTGTTAAATGATATTGTTTAGAGATATAATTCCTAAAAAATTAGACAAATAATTTATCTATAAGATTTGGTTCTGTATTACACTGAGCTAAGTCTTTCTTAGTTTTAATACATTTGTTATTATATAGGCTTTTATTGATTATTTCTTGTTTTAATTCAGGGGAATAGTAACGATTCTTCCCATTTTTAACACTCTCTATTCCATAACGATCAATTCATCTTGTCACATACCTTAGCCCGAAACATCTACACAAAATCTTTTTGAAAGCTGATTAAAGATTTGTACTTGCTTTCTAAGTTCATAGATCTGAACCTTAACCTCATTTGTCAATCCCATAATAAAAATAAGGACATTCCAATTGAACTGCACCCCAAAAGTTAGACAGAAAAAATCTAACTTTTGGGGTGCAGTTCATATATAGGCGCTATTTTTTCTTGAGCAAGCGGATGTAGTCCTGCTTGCTATGAATAATATCTGATACAAAGACAGCTTTTCTGTCCTCTAAAATATGATAGAATGCTAGGTAATCTCCTAAAATGATGCATCGAGTTTTGTGGGGTGGGTATATAATCCCTCCTACTCTTTCGTCAGCATCAAATCCTGCTTCTGGGAAGACTTCAAGACGCTCCAAACCATAAAGAACATTCTTAACTGTGTTTGCTCCTGCCTGTTCTGAAAAGTAGTTAGCTGAGATATAATCTTTAATACCTCTTAGCTGTTCTTGTACCGTTTCGGAGATAATGATGCTATATGCCTTCTCGTTAAATTCCAAGGTTAGCCCTCACTTCATCAAGACTGTAAGTTCTTCCATGTTCTAAATCCTCAAAGCTACGAGCAATTTCAGCACGCAACCCTGATAGAAGTTCTTCTCTTTCTTTATCTACTTGAGTTTCAAATGGCAAGGCTTTATTTTCTACAATATGTTCTAAAAACAAGTTAAAACTGGCTGTCATATCAAGATTTTGCGCTGTGATAATAGCTTTAGCTTTCTCTAACAAGTCTCTGTTAGTCTTAAAATTTACCTGTGTGTTTTTTTCTAAAACATTCATGGTAGCACCTCCTTTAGACTATTATATCACTTTGAACTATACAGGTCTAGTTACGTATAGACGATTATAGCTGGATACTAAGAGAAATCAAAAAGCACTAGGGGAAAACGCCCCAAAGTGCTTAATTTCAAGGCTTTACAGCCTATCTTATTTAATAAAATATTACAACATTTTGTTGTAGAATTCAACGACAAGTGCTTCGTTGATTTCTGGGTTGATTTCGTCGCGTTCTGGCAAGCGAGTCAATGAACCTTCCAATTTTTCAGCGTCGAATGATACGAATGCTGGACGTCCAAGAGTAGCTTCTACTGCTTCAAGGATTGCCGGAACTTTCAATGATTTTTCGCGAACTGAGATCACTTGACCTGGAGTTACGCGGTATGATGGGATATCAACGCGTTTTCCGTCAACAAGGATGTGACCGTGGTTTACGAATTGACGAGCTTGACGACGAGTAGTCGCAAGACCAAGACGGTAAACAACGTTATCTAAACGACGTTCCAAAAGAAGCATGAAGTTGAAACCTAGGATTCCGCCTTTGATTTTTGTAGCTTGTACGAACAAGTTACGGAATTGTTTTTCACCTACACCGTAAGTGAAACGAAGTTTTTGTTTTTCAGCCAATTGCAAACCGTATTCTGACAATTTAGAACGGTTGTTTGGTCCGTGTTGTCCTGGTACGTAGTTACGACGTGCCAATTCTTTACCTGTACCTGTAAGTGAAAGGCCAAGGCGACGAGATTGTTTCCAAGATGGTCCTGTATAACGTGACATGTGAATGTCCTCCTGATATAAATAATATTTCGGTGGAAATAGTCACTTAGAAAGCCCTGATTCGTGCAGATGCCCTTCGCCTAAACAGCCAAGGTTACTTATCATAAGACACCTGTTGACGAGCTTCATGCTTTCCTGCTGATATTTCACACAAAATCCATTTTACCATGAATGGCTAGATTTGTAAAGGGGTTTTAAGCTTTATTTTCACTGCCAGAGAGATTGAGAAGGAGGGTAAAGGTGCTTCCTAGACCGTACTGGCTGCTGACTATAATTTCCCCACCCAATTGATGGGCCAATTCACGCGCAATAGCAAGTCCTAATCCATGACCACCTGTTTTCATATTACGCGAAGTTTCGACACGATAAAGGCGTTTGAAAATATTCTCCAAATCCTCTGGAGCAATGCCCTGCCCCTCATCCGTTACACTGATTGAAAGCTGGTTCTTCTCCAGCTTAGCCACCACTTCCAGCTTGGTTCCTGGAGCAGAGTATTTAAAAGCGTTATTGAGCAGATTCACCAAGATACGAGAAAGCTTTGCATAATCTCCCTCAATCCGGGCAGACTCTGGGATTACCTGCAAGTGGACATCTCTTCTCTCCTGCTCAATCAAGAACTGAAATTCACTCATGCACTCAATCAAGAGCTGGTCCAAAAAAATGCTGTCTTTACTAGTCATATCCGCCTGATTTCTGGCTGTGTTTAGAGTCAAAAAATTCAACTCCTCAACCAGTTTATTGAGTCTTTCAGTCTGGCGTCCAATGGTTGCTAGATAATGGGCTTGTTCTCCTTCCTTGATAACCCCATCCAAAATCCCTTCTACCGTCGCTTGGATCGAAGTGATAGGAGTCTTGATATCATGCGATAACTGGGCAATCATCAAGCCCTTTTCTCGTTCGCTTTCTTCCAAGGAATCAAAGCTTGCCTGCAAATCATGGGACATTTCATTAAAAGCTTGCCCTAATTGTTGAAATTCTAAAGGGCCTTGAACCTCCAAATTTGAAGGAAAATCCTTGTCCGCTACCCGCCTGGCATGCTCCTTGAGTTTGCCCAACGACGTAAAGACCGGCGATAGGAGAAAGAGACTAATCCCAGCACCGACAAGGCTGGCAACGATGGTCATCCCAAGCAAAAAGTAAATCTCGCCTTTCGCAATCAGCATTTTTTGAACAGCCCAAAAAACAACCAAAATGGTTAAGAGGGTTGAAATAATATATCCAACCAAAATATAACTTTTTAGTTTCATGTTTGTCCTCTCGGTTTCTCTATCTTATATCCCAACCCCCAAACTGTCTTAATAGTGGGCGTTTGGTCACTACTATATTTTGCCAACTCCTGTCGAAGAGCATGGATATGCACATTCAAGGTATTGGTGTCATCCACATAGTCTTCTTGCCAGACTTTTTCATAGAGGTCTGTCTTGGAGAAAACTCGCTCTGGATTGCTAGCTAAAATCCACAGCAATTCAAATGATTTAACAGTTAAATCCAGCATTTCTTCTCCTATTTGAACTTCATGGCTACTATGATTCATTTTTAGATTGCCAAGGGAAATCAGCTCTGTTTCGCCCCCACGATGAAGGCGGCGCAAAATATTATGGACACGCAAAACCAGCTCACGTGGGCTAAAAGGCTTAGCAATAAAATCATCTGCTCCCAAGCTCAGGCCGTAAATCTTGTCCTGTTCACTGGTCTTAGCAGTAATAAATAGGAAAGGCTGCTCTGGTGATAAGTATTGAACCTCACTGATTAAATCATAACCATCCATCCGAGGCATCATGACATCTGTGATAATCAAATCAATCGGTTTTTTCTTGAACAGCTCTAGCGCTTCCAGTCCATCATGGGCTACCAAGACCTGATAACCTGCCTGAATTAAGTATCTCTGATGAATATCTGTGATTTCTACCTCGTCGTCAACGAGTAAAATTGTCTTTCCCATCTGTCTCTCCTTTGATAAAAACAGTGCTATACTGCTTTAAGTATAACACTATTTTTATTGTTTTACGATGATTTTAATCTGCTATTGAAAGAAAGTCCTGATTGCTGATTGAGTTGGTAAACTAGCCTTAGTCAGCCCACTATCCATCATTTATTTCCTTAGCTGATTAGTTTTCTTCTTTTTTGTTTTTCAAACCTAGACCACCGAGTAAACCTGCAAGCGCAAGCCCAAGGAAACCAATACTTGCCATTGATGTTTGAGCTTCACCAGTATTTGGTAGCATTGCTTTATCATCTGACATCATCTTGTCTGACATCATCGTATCAGCCATCTTGTTAGCAGAAGCAGCCATGTTTTCACCTGCCATCGTATTGGTAGAGCTTGTCATGGTGTCAGCAGGCATGCTATCTGTAGTACTTGGAGCTGGAGTCTCAGTCTTCATACCTGATTTTTCCATTTGGTCATTTGCTGGCATTGCTTTATCAGTCTCTTTGGCTGGTGCCATCATATCCTTATGGTCAGCAGCTGTTTGATGAGTCGCACCTGTAGCATGATTATGATTCATCGGAGTCACGCCAGAACCAGAGTTAGAAGATGAGAATGAACCATTTGCTGTGTCTGATGTTTCTTTAACATTTATCTTAATAGTAACTTTTTTAGTTGCTACGATATTTGTCAAATCTGCTTTACCATCTTTGTTGCCATAGACTTTGACTGTAGCGCTGTAAGTTTGAGTGCCGTTTGCTCGGAACTGGTCAATGAGTTCTTGTTTTTCTTTGCCAGCTACATTTCCTTCCAAGGCTACTTGATAGAAGTATTGACCTTTAGTCTTCACGTTTTCGCCTAGTGGAGATAGGGCTGGGTTTTTAGCGTCGCCGTTATCTGACCATGGAGCCTTGTCAGATGCCTTAAGCAAGAGACGAGTCAACATGCCATCACCTGCGAATAGTTCGTATGGAATCACATGGTTGACACCTGCTGTGAATGGACCTTCACCCTTGGCTTTTTCTAGATAGGCTGCTGGAACATCGATACTGTCTTTAACGTTGTCTGCAACGGCTTTTTGAACTGTTTCTTTAGAAATTAAACCGTTTATGTTAATAGTGACTTGTTTAGTTGCTACGACATTTGTCAAATCTGCTTTACCATCTTTGTTGCCATAGACATTGACTGTAGCGCTGTAGGTTTTAGTGCCGTTTGCTCGGAACTGGTCAATGAGTTCTTGTTTTTCTTTGCCAGCCACGTTTCCGTCCAAGGCTACTTGATAGAAGTATTGACCTTTGGTCTTCACGTTTTCGCCTAGTGGAGATAGGGCTGGGTTTTTAGCGTCGCCGTTATCTGACCATGGAGCCTTGTCAGATGCCTTAAGCAAGAGACGAGTCAACATGCCATCACCTGCGAAGAGTTCGTATGGAATCACATGGTTAACACCAGCTGTGAATGGACCGTCACCCTTGGCTTTTTCTAGGTAGGCTGCTGGAACATCGATACTGTCTTTGATGTTGTTTTTAACTGCAGATTTGACATCGCTTCTTGTTACAAGACCGTTCAAGGTAATATTGACTTTACGTTCCTTGACAACCTTATTCAAATTTGGTTTATCACCGGCTGCTTCATAGACAGTCAGGGTAGCTTCATAGGTATTTGTACCATTAGTACGAAGTGTATCTAATAAATCCTGATCTTGCTTACCTGTAGTGTTACCATTCAAAGATACTTGATAGTAATACTTGCCATCAGGTAAATTTTTCACTGGTGGAATTTTTTCATTTTTATCCTTACCATTATCTGACCATGGAGCCTTGTCAGATGCTTTGAGCAAGAGACGAGTCAACATACCATCTCCTGCGAAAAGTTCATATTTAAGCGGTTTGTTTACACCAGCCAAGAAAGGACCGGAAGCTTTGGCTTGTTCTAGATAGCCCGCTGGGACATCGATACTGTCTTTAACATCCTCATCGACAGCTTTTTTAATATCTTCTGGACTTGCTTGTTTCCCATCCACATCAGCTGTATCTACAGCTTCTTTTAAGACATCTGCTAGCTCTGAATTTTCTTGAGCTTCTTCACCTTTTTCAAAAAGTGTATCCAGACGAGAAGGGCTTGTCTCCTCGCTCACTTCAGTTACTTCTGTAGGTGTAGAAAGTGAGTTCGTATTTCCAGCAACGACCTCAGGTTTCGCTTGAGCAAGAACAGTATCTCCCTGAGTTTCTGCTAAGTCACCCTCTTTCGTTCCCGATGTCTCTTCAGGTACAACTTGAGCAGGGGTCGGATTGACCCCATCGGCACGTACAGAACTTGGCTGACCAACTAGGACAAAGAAGCCACTAGCCACAACAACTGAGGCAACACCGACACTGAGACGGCGAATAGACCAACGAGTATATCTTTGATTTGGATTGAATTTCATAGGGTTCTCCTTAGAGTTTTTCTTTATTTGATGACTCTAGTATAATCTCCTAAAATTAAAAAGGACTAAGAAAAAGTTAAAATTTTTCTTAAATCCCTCTTATAAAATACTTATATCAATTAAATCCATAAACAGATTTGGTGATTTGATAGACAACATTGGACAGTTTGCGAGCTGGCAAGACAGAATGTTTGGTCAAACGGCTGAGCATGGTCTTGCGAATAGCCTGAAAGACCTCTGGATTTTCCTGCTGAATATAGGTCCACAGCTCCCGTTTTTTGGCAAGATGCTCTGCTGTGCCTGCTCGGTTGAGCAGGGCACTGGAAATCACCGTCGTGATTTCAATATGATTCAGCAGATATTCTCGCATTTTGGGGTGGCTCACTTGGGATAAATCAAGCTGGTCTACCAAGAGTCGATTGACTTTCAGTTGCTGGTCAATGCGCTTAATCATCACTTGCTCATTGACAGACTGGTCCTCACGCCCAATCAAATAACGATAGAAATCGACAGGCAGATAGTACATGGTCTTGACCTGCTGGAGGGGCGTAAAGACAAAAAGATTATCGACATAAAAAGTATGCTCAGGCAGTTGGAACTGGATCGCTCGCAACAAATCTGTCCGGTAAATCAGCGAGTGCATCATGATATACTGGCCTTTGGAGAAATTTCCGACCTGATCCCAGCCAAAAATCTGCTGGACAGGCAAGACTGACTCGTAACTCATACTCTTCTTACGAGACTGACCTTCCTTTTCGTAAACAAAATTAGTCACAAAGGCATCAACCTCTTGACCCTTGCTCTCAAGTTCCTGCAAGGTTTCAAGAATTTTCAGGTAAGCACGGGGATCCACCCAGTCATCACTATCAACTACTTTAAAATAACGACCAGAAGCCTCTGCCAAGCCGCGATTGACCGCACCGCCATGGCCTTTATTTTCCTGATAGATGGCTCTAACGATGTCAGGATACTTGCTAGCTAAACGCTCAGCTATTTCCTGAGTCTGGTCCTGAGACCCATCATTGATAATCAAGATCTCAACTTGCTCACCACCAATCACTAGCGACTCCACACAGTAATGAAGATAGGCTGCAGCATTATAGCTAGGAATGGCGATAGACAATAACTTCATAATCTACTCCTTTAGGGGACTGATTTTTCTTATACTCTTCGAAAATCAAAGAGCAAAC
>NZ_VMLT01000098.1:11215-18176 GCF_013276815.1 Streptococcus sp. 1055
TAAGACTGACGAAGTCAGTTACCTATACCTACGGCAAGGTGACGTTGACGTGGTTTAAATTTGACTTTCGAAGAGTATTACTCTCTCTTGTCACTGCTTTCTATTCTACCATAAAGTCCAGCCTTTGAAGAACTTTTACTAGAATACAAGGCTTCTGTCTCTATTTACCATCTTAAGCATCAAAAAAGAGGGAAGCTCCCTCTTTTACAAATTCAATGCTGCTAGGGTATCCAAATACTGGTTGTTGATGACCGCCAAAATATAGGTATCTGCCTTCAAGAGGTCATCTGGTCCAAATTCAACATCCAATGGGGAATTTTCCTGCTCTCGGAAGCCCAAAATATTCAGATTATATTTGTCACGGAGGTCTAATTTACTCAGACTTTGACCTGCCCAAGACTGAGGAATTTTCATCTCCACAATAGAGACATTTTTATCCAACTGAAAGACACCAACACTATTATGGAAAAGAATGGTATGTGCTAGAGACTGCCCCATTTCATACTCTGGCGAGACAACCGAGTCAGCTCCAATCTTTTCTAGCACTTTCTTAGCAGTCTGACTTTTGACCTTAGCAATAACAGTCGGTACCCCCAAACTCTTACAGTGCATAACCGCAAGCACACTCGACTCCAGATTTCCACCTGTCGCGACGACAACGGTATCGCAGGTATCAATCCCTGCTGATCTCAATAATTCTTCATCTGTGATGTCACCAATCACTCCACGCGCCAAAACTGGCTCAAACTGATTGATGCGCTCTGCGTGGTCATCAATAGCGATAATATTCATATCCTGCTTGGCTAGGGCAGCTAGGACACTGCTCCCAAAAATTCCCAATCCTAAAATTCCAATCGTACGATCTGACATTCTCTTTCCTTTCTTAACCAATACTAATATCTGCTTTCATATAGTGAATCATATCTTTCTTTTCTGGATGGTAATCTGCCAAGCTAACAAACAAGGTCAAGGGACCAATTCGTCCCATAAACATAAGTGGCATGATAACACTGAGAGCCAATTTCCCAAGATCAGAAGTCAAATTTGCCGTTACACCAACTGTACTAAGAGCTGAAATGGTTTCAAATATGAGGTGGATAAAGGGAGGATTGCCTTTGGCTGTCATCCCTAGCAGGATCAATCCTACCAAGAAGCTCATCAAAAAGATAATAAAGACACTAAAGGATTTTTGAACCGTTCGCGGCGCAATCGTTCGTCTCGCAACATTGGCATGAGGCAAGCCCAAAAGCTCACTTCGAGCAAAGACCAAGAGGACAAAAAATGTCGTAATCTTGAGACCCCCAGCCGTTCCCCCAGGTGCCCCACCTAGAAACATCTGTAAGATATAAATCAAAAGAGTCACAGGATGAGCCTGAGTATAATCTATCGTAGAAAAGCCTGCTGTTCGCATCGTCACTGTTTGAAAAAAGCTAACTAAAACCTTATCGGCAACAGGGAGATTGCCAATCGTTCCAGCATTGTTCCACTCAAGAAAGAGAGTAGTTGCCGTTCCAAATAACAACAAACCTAGAGTCAATAATAGTACAAGCTTCGTATGAAAGTGCAGGCGCCCTTTTTTCTTTCTTCCTACATGACCAGCCAAATCAAACCAGACCATAAAGCCAAAACCACCTGTAATAATTAAGCCTGCAATCACCAGATTGACCAGTAAATCGGTCTGAAAAGCAAATAAACTGGTGCTCCCCAAATTATCAAAACCTGCATTACAGAAGGCGGATATAGCTAGAAAAATGGAACTAAAAAGACCGCGCCCCCAGCCAAGTTGTGGAACAAAACGAAAACTGAGGAATAGAGTTCCCAAACCCTCAACTAGAAAAGTTGTGAGAAAAATAGAATGGACAAACTTTCTCAAAGATCGAGTTTCTCCATAACTAAAACTATCCTGAATAGTTGCACGGCTACGAAGACTAAGCTTTTGCTTGCTCTGGATATAGAAAACCCCAATAAAGGTCATGAGCCCTAGACCACCGATCTGAATCAAGAGCAAACAGATTATTTGACCCCAGATATTATATGTGTGAGCTACTGGAAGGGTTGAAAGACCTGTCACACAGACTGCAGAGACAGCAGTGAAAAGATGATCAAAATAAGTCGCTCGTGAGCTTTCAACTTGGACAAAGGGCAAGCTCAAAAGAAGAGAGCCTAGTAAAATGACCAAGGCAAAACTCAAAAAAATACGACGGGCTGGCGATAAACGAGATAAGCCTAGCTCTATTTTTTCCTTAGATAATTTGAATAACATGTTTCCATTGTACCATAAAACAGAAGAAATATCTCAAATAGGAATGGACAAAACATCGCGTACGCTTATCCTAAAAAAGAGGTTATACAAACTCGTCCATTTCTAGAAACGTCTAAAAACTACCGACTTCCTATTTTATTCGGCAAAAAATAATCATCAATCAAGCTTTTAAAGTTCTCCTTCACTAAGATAAGAAACTGCCGAGAAAAGCGACTAAAGTTGCACAACACTTGCTAAACTCAGTTCTAACGCCTTCTCAAAAGCTTCCGAGCCCCAGTCACGACTATCGTACTGGTCCAAGTCTGCTAAGGAATCAGCTGTAAACAACAACTCTCCCCAGAGAATCCCACGCAGTTGTGCTACTGCCGCAAGCGCAGCACACTCCATCTCCACAACAGCACAGCCTTCCTCCTTGCGATAAGCCACCTTTTCAGCCGTTTCTCGGTAAAAACCGTCTGTCGTCCAGGTCATGACTTCTTCATAGGAAATCCCTCTGGCTTCCAACACTCGCTCAATAGCAGCAATAGCCTCTGGCTGCATTTCCATATAACGAGAAGGTGCCACATAGTGATAACTAGCTCCTTCATCTCGCAGAGCGCGAACAGGGACTAGAAAGGCATTTTCCTCTATATCGGCTAGCACACCACAGGTACCTGTGGAAATAATCTGCTCCACACCATAGCCAATCAACCAATCCATAAACTGAGCTGCTGGAGCTGAACCGACAGGAGCCTGAGCCAGACAGACCTCCTTGCCCTTGTAGTTCACGACATAGATTGGATAAGTCTTGGTGGCTGAAACGAATTCGCCGACACAGTCCGCCCCTACTTCCCTCGCATAGCGGTCAATTTCTTCACCTAAAAAAGCATAGACACACTTCTTTGGTAAGTGCAAATCCAGCCCCTCGTGATCAGGCATGATGACTGCCTGAGGATTGTCATCAAACTCTAAAATGGGAATTGCATGTTTCTGAATCATAGCCTGCCTCCTCTAATTTTGTACTATTGTATCAAAAATTGACGGAGTGTCAAGGAGGAAGCTGATGAACTGAGGAAAAGCTAATACTAGAATAAAAACCACTTTCTACAATTGATGCTCTGATTTTCATCACATCCTGTCTATCGAGCTAAGCAAATACGAGTCACAATTCCATCTGAGTCTGTGATTTCCAATTGGCTCGATGTCATCCATTTGATTGGTGCGTCAACTTCTTGTGCTCGTTGGGCAATCGTTAACAGTTCTTCTTTATGTGCGACTTCGATGACATAGTAGGCTAAACCTGGTAAGCCTTGCTTACGCGAATCCAGACCTTTTCCTCCCCATTCGTTAACTGCTAAATGATGATGGTAATCTCCAGCCGCAATCCAACTAGCGCTAGGCACACTGAATTTATCCTCTAGCCCTAACACCTTTTGATAAAACTGGCTGGACTTTCGACTATCCTTGACGGAAAGATGAATATGCCCCATTCTCGTACCTTCTGCCAGGATAAAGGGCTCTACTCTTTCCCCCAACTCATAAATGTCCTGCGCCGCAAGAGCCTCCGTCACTCCGATAATGCGTCCATCTTCTCGAATATCCCATGTGGAAACCGGCTTATCTCGATAGAGTTCAATGCCATTTCCCTCCAAATCTTCCAAGTAAATAGCTTCACTGTAACCATGGTCTGCACCGCCGACAAGAGGAATTTGTAAATCTGTCAGGTGTTTCAAGACATCAGCCAAAGCCTTGCGTGTGGGCAAGAGAATGGCCAAATGGTAAAGACCATAATGTTCCCTCACTTTTCCGCTCTCTTGTGCTTGAATCAGCTGTACCAAGACTTTTCCACCAAGGCCTAGAATGGACTCTGTCTCAGTTTGAGATAAGATTTCTAAACCAATAACTTGCTGATAAAAGGCTGTTTGACTGGCCAAATCCTTTACATTTAAAACTGTCTCTGCCAAATAAATGTGACTCTTGTATTCATAGGTCATAAATGGTCCTCTTTTCTCGTTGTAATTATTACAACTATTGTATAATTTCCATCAAGAAAGTCAAGCCAGATAACTCAAAAATAACACCATTTCAGGATAATATAAAGTAAATCATTTCATAATAAAACGCATATTATCAAACTTTTCATCACCTGACAATATGCGTTATTTTAATTTTAAAGACTTTTTGACCAGCTTTTTTATTTCACAACAAGTTCATAACGTGTCTTACTGGTGAAGGTTTGACCAGCTTTAAGGATGACTTGGTCTTTGAGGTCGCTGTGAATGGCATCTGGTAAAGCTTGCGCTTCAAGGGCAATCCCATTGTGCTGCACCATTGGCTGACCAGCCACAAGTACACTCTCATCCACAAAGTTTGCTGTGTAGACTACAAAGCAAGGAGCCACTGTTTTGAAGAGTAGGAAACGACCTGAGTTTTGGTCATAAAGGAAACCAGCATTGTCATGACCTGCAGGAAGGGCAAATGGATGGTCCAAACCAGACACCAGCTGAATTTGCTCATCTTCTTCTGCAAAAATATCCTTCAACAAAGCACCATTGTAGATGTGTTTAACCACATCACGATTAGCATCTGGAGTTTTGGCCGGAACACCGTCGGGAGCGATTGGGTAAATACCCTCTGTATTTAGTTGGAAGACATGACGGTCAATCGTCTGCGTGAAATCACCAGACAAGTTGAAATAGCTGTGGTTGGTTGGATTGACCAGCGTATCCTGATCGGTCATTACCTTGTAGCTGATTTCGTAAGCACCAGTTTCTTCCAAGTTGTAGCTAATCCAAATCTTGAGATTACCAGGAAATCCTCCTGTCCCATCTGTACGCTCTGTGTAGAGGGTCAAGCCATGGTCGCTCACTTCAACCAATTCAAACAAACTCGAATCCCAACTAGTTGAACCACTGTGGTTACAGTTGCTAGCATTGTTGACTTCAAGGTCATAGGTCTTGCCATTAAGCTCAAAGGTCGCGCCAGCAATACGACCTGCCACAGGACCTACGCTAGCTCCATGCTTGGGGCTATTACCTACATAGCTATCAAAGTCATCAAATCCCAAAATAACGTTGGCAAAATTTCCAGCCTTATCAGGTGTGACATAACGCAAGATGGTTGCACCATAAGTCATGACTTCAAGCTGGTAGCCACCGTCCGTCTCAAAACGATAGGTCAAGACATCCTCGCCCTCAACATTTCCAAATACACGCTCTGTGTATGCTTTCATTCTGTTCTCCTTTTACTATTTCTCTCAAGCAAACAAACCATAGAAAGCCTACTGACAATCTATGGTTTATCTGATAATTTACAAATCCTCTTGTCAAGAATTCATAAACACTGTCTTACTTTTGATATTCGTGAATTATGACACCTTGTACTACACGGTTTACTGTACCTGTAGGAGACGGTGTATCTGGTTTATTTTCTACCTTGAGTGAAGTCAATAGAGCAAAGAGTTGGGCATAAACGATGTAAGGGAAGACACGGTAAATATCATTCAAGACACCGCCACAACCAAGGACCACTTCTTTGACATTTTCAAGACCAAAAGCTTGATCACTCAAAAGCACAACACGACGAGCAATCTGGTCACCAGCAACTTCACGAACCAAGTCCAAGTCGTACTTACGAGTGTAGGCTGTCGTTGTACCAAAGACCAAAACAACTGTATTGTCGTTGATAAGAGATTTTGGACCGTGACGGAAGCCAACTGGGCTTTCATACATGGTCGCAACTTGACCAGCAGTTAATTCCAAAATCTTGAGCTGAGCTTCATGAGCAAGTCCAAAGAAAGGACCAGCGCCTAGATAGATGACACGGTTAAAGTCTAAATCAACGAGCTCTTTGACATCTTCTACCTTGTCTAAAACTTTACGGGCAAGACTAGATACAACTTCAAAACGTTCAGACTTAACAGCAAATTCTGTAGGATCAAAGACCAAGAGAGCTGTCAACATCATAGACGTAAAGCTAGAAGTCATGGCAAATCCAGCATCATTAGAGACAGCTGGTTGCAAGAGCAAGAGATTACGGTCATCACCGTGAGCTTGAAGAGCCAATTTACCATCTGCTGCACAAGTAATCGTCACTTGATAAAGCTCATCCACCAAGGATTTGGCCAAATCAACAGTCGCCACACTTTCAGGCGAGTTCCCACTACGAGCAAAAGACACAAGGACAGTTGCCACATCTTTTTTCAAATAGGTTGCTGGATTGGCAACGATATCTGTTGTCGCAATAGCATTGAAATTCCATTTGCGTTCGTCATAGACTTCCTTAAAGTAAGGTAGCAAGGTATCTCCCACATAAGCAGAAGTCCCAGCACCTGTCAAGATAACCTTAATATAGTCATGTTTATCAGCGATTTCTTGTAGGAAGGCTGCAATTTCTTCACGTTTTGCTTGATAAAATTCAAAAGCTTCTCTCCATACATCAGGCTGTTGGTAGATTTCACGCGTAGTGATTTCTGCACCCAATTCGAGCAAGTCTTCTTTTGTATAATGTAGCATTGAGTTCCTCTTTTTCTATTAAATATGGGAATGGGAGTAAGCTACATTCCCATGTATATTCTATATAAAATGCTCTAACGATTTTCACGTTGTCACATGAATTGAATCGAGTTCCAACTAAAATAGGAAACTAGCCGCAGGCTGCTCAAAGCACTGCTTTGAGGTTGCAGATAGAACTGACGAAGTCAGCTCAAAACACCGTTTT
>NZ_VMLT01000099.1:0-10167 GCF_013276815.1 Streptococcus sp. 1055
CCAAATAAAAGTGCTGAGGTGTCAATCAGGCTTTAAAACTCATCTTAAAACAAGACAAGATTCTGTCCATCACGGCAGATAATGGTACAGAATTTAACCGCTTGTCTGATGTATTTTCTGAGGAACATATCTATTATGCGCACCCCTATGCCTCTTGGGAGATTGAACCCTATTTCTCCAAACACCGCACCTATAAATGGCCGAAACGAGTACTTGTTAATGAGACTTTGTACGTCACTAAAACAGGTTGTCAATGGCGCATGCTCCCTCACGACTTTCCTCTTTACTTAACGGTATGGAGTTTCTTTCGTCGTTCTATGACGACAGGTTGGTTCCAGGTCAATGGCAGATGGTACTACGCGCTTATAGCTCAGGTGCCTTGGCAGTGAATACGACTGTAAATGGCTATTCTGTCAACTATAATGGCGAATGGGTTCAATAATGAAAGAAGCGATTGTGAATGGAAACAATCGCTTTTTTTGTGAAAATATAATAAAATAGATAGGAAAGAATTAATACTTGTATGAAAAATAAGACGTTTTTCGTCTAGTAAAAGGAAAAAATGACAAAAAAAGTTGGTGTCGGTCAGGCACATAGTAAGATAATTTTAATAGGGGAACATGCGGTCGTTTACGGTTATCCTGCCATTTCCCTGCCTCTTTTGGAGGTGGAGGTGACCTGTAAGGTAGTTCCTGCAGAGAGTCCTTGGCGCCTTTATGAGGAGGATACCTTGTCCATGGCGGTTTATGCCTCACTGGAGTATTTGGATATCACAGAAGCCTGCATTCGTTGTGAGATTGACTCGGCTATCCCTGAGAAACGGGGGATGGGTTCGTCAGCGGCTATCAGCATAGCGGCCATTCGTGCGGTATTTGACTACTATCAGGCCGATCTGCCTCATGATGTACTAGAAATCTTGGTCAATCGAGCTGAAATGATTGCCCATATGAATCCTAGTGGTTTGGATGCTAAGACCTGTCTCAGTGACCAACCTATTCGCTTTATCAAGAACGTAGGATTTACAGAACTTGAGATGGATTTATCCGCCTATTTGGTGATTGCCGATACGGGTGTTTATGGTCATACTCGTGAAGCCATCCAAGTGGTTCAAAATAAGGGCAAGGATGCCCTACCATTTTTGCATGCCTTGGGAGAATTGACCCAGCAGGCAGAGGATGCGATTTCACAAAAAGATGCTGAAGAACTGGGACAAATCCTCAGTCAAGCGCATTTACATTTAAAAGAAATTGGGGTCAGTAGCCCTGAGGCAGACCATCTGGTTGAAACGGCTCTTAGCCATGGTGCTCTGGGTGCCAAGATGAGCGGTGGTGGGCTAGGAGGCTGTATTATAGCCTTGGCAGATAATTTGACACACGCACAAGAATTAGCAGAAAGATTAGAAGAGAAAGGAGCTGTTCAGACATGGATAGAGAGCCTGTAACAGTACGTTCCTACGCAAATATTGCTATTATCAAATATTGGGGAAAGAAAAAAGAAAAAGAGATAGTGCCTGCTACTAGCAGTATTTCTCTAACTTTGGAAAATATGTATACAGAGACGACCTTGTCGCCTTTACCAGCCAATGTAACAGCTGACGAATTTTACATCAATGGTCAGCTACAAAATGAGGTCGAGCATGCCAAGATGAGTAAGATTATTGACCGTTATCGTCCAGCTGGTGAGGGCTTTGTCCGTATCGATACTCAAAATAATATGCCTACGGCAGCGGGCCTGTCCTCAAGTTCTAGTGGTTTGTCCGCCCTGGTCAAGGCTTGTAATGCTTATTTCCAGCTTGGTTTGTCTCGGAGTCAGTTGGCACAGGAGGCTAAGTTTGCCTCAGGTTCTTCTTCTCGGAGTTTTTATGGACCACTAGGTGCCTGGGACAAGGATAGTGGGGGAATTTACCCTGTAGAGACAAACTTGAAACTAGCTATGATCATGTTGGTGCTAGAGGACAAGAAAAAACCAATCTCTAGCCGTGACGGGATGAAACTTTGTGTGGAGACTTCGACGACTTTTGACGACTGGGTTCGTCAGTCTGAGAAGGACTATCAGGATATGCTGATTTATCTCAAGGAAAATGACTTTGCCAAGATTGGAGAATTAACGGAGAAAAATGCTCTTGCTATGCACGCTACGACAAAAACAGCATCACCAGCCTTTTCTTATCTGACCGATTCATCTTATGAAGCGATGGACTTTGTTCGTCAACTTCGCGAGCAAGGAGAGGCCTGCTACTTTACTATGGATGCCGGTCCTAATGTCAAAGTTCTTTGTCAAGAGAAAGACTTGGAGCATTTATCAAAAATCTTCGGTCAACGTTACCGCTTGATTGTGTCAAAAACAAAGGATTTGAGTCAAGATGATTGCTGTTAAAACTTGTGGAAAGCTCTATTGGGCAGGTGAATATGCTATTTTAGAGCCCGGACAGTTGGCCTTGATAAAGGCCATTCCCATCTATATGAAGGGCGATATTGCTTTTTCTGACAGCTACCGTATTTATTCAGATCTGTTTGATTTCGCAGTAGATTTGGCGCCAAATTCTGACTACAGCTTGATTCAAGAAACGATTGCTTTAGTGGAAGATTTCCTGACTTATCGAGGTCAAACTTTAAGACATTTTTCTCTAGAAATTCGAGGAAAAATGGAACGGGAAGGGAAAAAGTTTGGTCTAGGTTCTAGCGGTAGCGTCGTTGTTTTGGTCATCAAGGCTCTGCTAGCTCTGTATAAGCTTTCGGTTGATCAGGAGCTCTTGTTCAAGCTGGCTAGCGCTGTCTTGCTCAAGCGCGGAGACAATGGGTCTATGGGGGACCTTGCCTGTATTGTGGCAGAGGATTTGGTTCTTTACCAGTCATTTGATCGCCAGCAGGTAGCAGCTTGGTTGAAAGAAGAAAATTTGGCGACTGTTTTAGAGCGTGATTGGGGCTTTTCAATTTCACAAGTGAAACCAACTTTAGAATGTGATTTCCTAGTGGGATGGACCAAGGAAGTGGCTGTATCTAGTGATATGGTTCAACAAATCAAGCAAAATATCAATCAGAATTTTTTAAGTTCCTCAAAAGAAACAGTGGCTTCTCTGGTAGAAGCCTTGGAGCAGGGGAAATCCGAAAAAGTTATTGAGCAGGTGGAAACAGCCAGCAATCTCTTAGAAGGCTTGAGCGCAGATATTTATACGCCTTCGCTTAGACAGCTGAAAGAAGCTAGTCAAGATTTGCAAGCCGTTGCCAAAAGCAGTGGCGCTGGTGGTGGTGATTGTGGTATTGCCTTGAGTTTTGATGAGCAATCAACTGAAACCCTAAAAAACCGTTGGGCCGATCTGGGGATTGAGCTCTTATACCAAGAAAGGATAGGACATGACGACAAATCGTAAGGATGAGCACATCCGCTATGCCCTTGAGCAGAAAAGTTCCTATAATAGCTTTGATGAGGTGGAGCTGCTTCATTCTTCCTTGCCTCTTTACAATCTGGATGAAATCGATCTGTCGACAGAGTTTGCTGGTCGAAAGTGGGATTTTCCTTTTTATATCAATGCCATGACAGGTGGGAGTGAAAAAGGTAAAGAAATCAATCAAAAGTTGGCTCAAGTGGCAGAAGCCTGTGGTATTTTATTTGTAACGGGTTCTTATAGCGCAGCACTCAAAGATCCAGCAGATGACTCTTTTTCTGTCAAGTCTAGTCATCCCAATCTCCTCCTTGGAACCAATATTGGATTGGACAAGCCTGTCGAGTTAGGCCTTCAGACTGTAGAAGAGATGCATCCTCTTCTCCTGCAAGTGCATGTCAATGTCATGCAGGAATTGCTTATGCCTGAGGGAGAAAGGAAGTTCAGAAGCTGGCAATCGCATCTGGCAGACTATAGCCAGCAAATTCCTGTTCCTATTGTTCTCAAGGAAGTGGGCTTTGGAATGGATGCCAAGACCATCGAGAGAGCCTATGAACTGGGTGTTCGTACAGTGGATTTATCAGGTCGTGGTGGCACCAGCTTTGCCTATATCGAAAACCGTCGCAGTGGCCAGCGTGATTACCTCAATCAATGGGGACAGTCTACCGTGCAGGCCCTACTCAACGCCCAAGAATGGAAAGACAAGGTCGAACTCTTGGTTAGTGGAGGCGTTCGGAATCCGCTGGATATGATTAAGTGTTTGGTCTTTGGTGCCAAAGCTGTAGGACTGTCACGAACAGTTCTGGAATTGGTTGAAACCTATTCAGTTGAAGAAGTGATTGGTATTGTTCAAGGCTGGAAAGACGATCTGCGTTTGATTATGTGTGCTCTTAATTGTGCCACCATAGCAGATTTGCAAAAAGTAGACTATCTTCTTTATGGAAAATTAAAAGAAGCAAAGGATCAGATGAAAAAGGCGTGACCACCGCCTTTTTTCCATCCTCAGACTGAGGTGACTTTTTTGAAGTGTGATAAAATAGAAAGGAGAGGATCAACCTATGAGAAAATTTAAAATCTTTTTATTTATCGAAGCCTGTCTTTTGACAGGAGCTCTGATTTTGATGGTTTCAGAGCATTTTTCGCGTTTTCTGCTGATTTTATTCCTCTTTTTGCTTTTGATTCGCTATTACACTGGTAAAGAGGGCAATAATCTTCTGTTAGTGGTGGCAAGCATTCTTTTCTTTTTCATCGTCATGCTCAATCCTTTTGTGATTCTAGCTATTTTTGTTGCGGTCATCTATAGTCTCTTTCTTCTTTACCCGATGATGAACCAGGAAAAAGAGCAGACAAATTTGGTTTTTGAAGAGGTTGTGACGGTTAAGAAGGAGAAAAATCGTTGGTTTGGCAATCTCCATCATTTTTCAAGTTATCAAACTTGCCAGTTTGATGATATCAATCTCTTTCGTCTCATGGGCAAGGACACCATTCATCTGGAGAGGGTGATTCTAACCAATCATGACAATGTCATTATCCTCAGAAAGATGGTAGGAACGACCAAAATCATTGTACCTGTAGATGTGGAAGTCAGCCTTAGCGTTAACTGTCTCTATGGGGATTTGAATTTTTTCAATCAGCCCAAGCGAGCCCTTCGCAATGAACACTATCATCAAGAAACAAGAGACTATCTCAAGAGTAACAAGAGTGTCAAGATTTTCTTGACTACTATGATTGGGGATGTGGAGGTGGTCAGAGGATGAAAAAACAAGCCTATGTAATCATTGCCATCACCTCTGTCCTCTTTGTCTTTTTTTTCTCCCACAGCTTGCTGGAAATCCTTGACTTTGACTGGTCTATTTTCTTGCACGATGTCGAAAAAACAGAAAAATTTATCTTTTTATTGTTGGTATTCAGCATGTCCATGACCTTTCTCTTATCCCTGTTTTGGAGAGGTGTGGAAGAGCTTTCTCTAAGAAAAATGCAGGCTAATCTCAAGCGTTTGTTGGCAGGGAAAGAAGTGGTTCAGGTTGTAGATCCAGATTTGGATGCTAGTTTTAAGTCCTTATCTGGCAAACTTAACCTCTTGACAGAAGCGCTTCAAAAGGCTGAAAATCACAGCCTTGCTCAGGAAGAGGAAATCATCGAGAAGGAACGAAAGCGGATTGCTCGGGATTTGCACGATACAGTCAGTCAGGAGTTGTTTGCGGCTCACATGATTTTATCAGGCGTCAGTCAGCAGGCTTTGAAATTGGATAGAGAAAAGATGCAGATCCAGTTGCAGAGTGTCACAGCTATTTTAGAAACTGCCCAGAAGGACTTGAGAGTCTTGCTCCTGCACTTGCGACCAATTGAACTGGAGCAGAAGAGCTTGATAGAAGGGATTCAAATTCTCCTAAAAGAGCTTGAGGACAAGAGTGATCTCAAGGTTAGTCTCAAGCAGAATATGACGAAATTGCCCAAGAAGATTGAGGAGCATATCTTCCGCATTTTGCAGGAGTTGATCAGCAATACCCTCCGCCATGCCCAGGCCTCTTGTTTGGATGTCTATCTCTATCAGACAGACTTTGAATTGCAGCTGAAGGTGGTGGACAATGGGATTGGTTTCCAGTTAGGGAACTTAGACGACTTGAGTTATGGACTGCGAAATATCAAAGAGAGGGTTGAAGATATGGCTGGAACAGTTCAACTCTTGACAGCTCCCAAGCAAGGACTGGCAGTTGATATCCGTATTCCCCTGTTAGATAAGGAATGATAAAGGAGTAAAGATGAAAATTTTACTAGTAGATGACCATGAAATGGTCCGATTGGGCTTGAAAAGCTACTTTGATCTCCAAGATGATGTAGAAGTTGTGGGCGAGGCGGCAAACGGGTCTCAAGGTATTGACTTGGCCTTGAAATTGCGTCCGAATGTCATTGTCATGGATATTGTCATGCCTGAGATGAATGGAATTGACGCGACCTTGGCCATCCTTAAAGAATGGCCTGAAGCCAAGATTTTAATTGTGACTTCTTACTTGGACAATGAAAAAATCATGCCTGTCTTAGATGCAGGTGCTCGTGGCTATATGCTCAAGACTTCTAGTGCCGACGAACTGCTCCATGCTGTCCGTAAGGTGGCTGCTGGGGAGTTGGCCATTGAGCAAGAGGTCAGCAAAAAAGTCGAATACCACCGCAATCACATAGAACTACATGAGGACCTGACTGCTCGTGAGCGAGATGTTCTCCAACTCATCGCCAAGGGCTACGAAAATCAGCGTATCGCTGATGAACTTTTTATCTCTCTCAAGACGGTCAAGACCCATGTGTCCAATATCCTTGCCAAACTTGAAGTCAGCGATCGCACCCAGGCGGCTGTCTATGCCTTTCAGCACCATTTGGTGGGGCATGAAGAGTTTTAGATGAGTTTAGCAGATTTACTTGAGGAGCTAGAAGCAGCAAAAGACTCTAAAAAGCAAGACCCATGGAAGCCCATATGCGCCATCAATTTTCTTTTCTAGGTATTGCGGTGCCTGAAAGAAATAAACTCTATAAAAATATTTTCCAGAAGCGAAAAAACAAAGATTATCGATTGGGATTTTGCAGATACTTGCTGGGAAAAAGAATCTAGAGAATACCAGTATGTGGCTGCTAACTATTTGAAAGCAATGCAGTCTTATTTAAAGGACAGCGATTTGCCTAAGCTAGAGCAGTTGGTTGTTACCAAGTCTTGGTGGGATACGGTGGATATCCTAGATCGAGTAGTAGGGAGTTTGGTGTATGAGAAGCAGGAACTGGAAAAAATAATCCTCCAATGGAGCCTGTCAGACAATATCTGGTTGAGACGCGTCGCTATTGACCACCAGTTATTAAGAAAAGAGAAGACCAATACTCAATTAATGGAAAAGATTCTCCTTCATAACTTGAACCAAACAGAATTTTTTACCAATAAAGCCATTGGCTGGACTCTGCGAGACTACTCCAAAACGAATCCAACTTGGGTAACATGCTTTATTGAGAAAAACAAGGAAAGAATGGCTGAACTTAGTATCAAAGAAGCAAGCAAGTACCTCTATCGTGATTGAAAAGCGCAGTCATTAATTGAAAAGTTTACCTGTTTATGTGATAATGGAGGGTATTTACAGAAGGTGGTAGATTTCTTGATTCTATAGTAGATTGAGAAATTTAGAATAGTATGCTATAATCACATTAGGAGGATAAAAACAATGAAGAAAACGTTTTATAAAAAATTGGGTATTTCAATTATTGCGAGTACTTTATTGGCTAGCCAGTTGTCGACAGTATCTGCTTTGACTGTTATTTCTAGTACAGGTGAAGAATATGAGGTGAGTGAAACATTACAGGAAAGTCCAGAAACTAATAATTTTTCACTTCCTGAGATTTCGCCAACATATGGTTCATATTACCAAAATCAATCAGAAGTAATTATCGGTAATGATGATTTGGTTAAAATTGATAATACTCTACAATATCCGTATTCAACTTCAGCTATGGTTTTGTCTGAGTACAATGGTGTAGCCAATGGAACGAATATAGAAGGAAGAGGAAGCGCGAATTTTATTAAAGATAATGTTTTAATTACAGCAGCTCATAACTTCTACAGTCATAAATATGGAAAAGAAGCGGATGCTATTTATGTACTTCCAGCAGCTAGTCCAGATCAGGAACCATTTGGAAAGATCAAGGTTAAGGAAGTTCGTTATTTGAAAGAATTTAGAACTTTAAATTCTAGAGATGCATCGAAATATGACTTGGCTCTATTAATTCTAGAAGAGCCTGTTGGCGCAAAATTGGGAACACTGGGGCTTCCAAATAGTCAGAAAAATTTGGCTGGAACACCAGTGACGATTACAGGATATCCATCATATGACTTTGGAATTCATCAAATGTATACAGATAAAAAACAAGTTTTAAGTGATGATGGTACTTTTTTGAATTATCAAGTTGATACTTTGGGGGGATCAAGTGGATCTGCTGTTTATGATGCTAGTCACCGTGTAGTCGGAGTACATACTTTGGGAGATGAAGCTAACCAAGTTAATAGCGCAGTAAAATTAAATGAACAGAATTTATCATTTATTTATTCAGTACTTAAAGGATATTCTCTTGAAGGATGGAAAAAATTAAGTGGCAGTTGGTACTATTATAAACAACATGATAAACAAACGGGTTGGCAGAAAATAGATGATACTTGGTACTATCTAGATGCTTCTGGTAAGATGCTTACAGATTGGCAAAAAGTAAATGGAAAATGGTATTATTTGGGAACCTCTGGTTCAATGGCAACAGGTTGGAAAAATGTACGAGGCAGATGGTATTACTTAGATAATAAAAATGGTGATATGAAGACTGGTTGGTATAAAGATGGTTCAACATGGTACTATCTAGATCCTACTAATGGAGACATGAAAACAGGTTGGATAAAAGTAGGAGGAAACTGGTATTATCTTAACTCAAGTGGAGCTATGGTAACAGGTAGCCAAACTATCGATGGTAAAGTTTATAATTTTGCTTCATCTGGTGAGTGGATTTAATATTGGAGGACATATAAATGAAACTTTTGAAAAAAACTATGCAAGTTGGACTGACAGCATTTTTCTTTGGTTTGCTAGCTACAAATACTGTTTTTGCGGATACCACAGGTGGCCAATTTGTTGATAAGGATAATAGAAAATATTATGTAAAAGATGCTCATAAAGCAATCTATTGGCATAAAATAGACGGAAAAACTTACTATTTTGGTGATAAAGGAGAAATGGTAGTTGGATGGCAATACTTAGAAATTCCTGGAACAGGTTATCGTGATGATTTATTAGATAACCAACCAGTTAATGAAATCGGCCTTCAACACAAGTGGTACTATTTTGGACAAGATGGGGTACTACAAGAATTTGTTGGCTGGAAAGCATTAGAGATTAAAACAAAAGACAGTGTTGGAAAAGAGTACGGGGAAAAACGTGAAGATTCAGAAGATAAAGAAGAGAAGCGTTATTACACGAACTATTACTTTAATCAGAATCATTCTTTAGAGACAGGTTGGCTTTATGATCAGTCTAACTGGTATTATCTAGCTAAAACAGAAATTAATGGAGAAAACTATATTGGTGGTGAAAGACGTGCAGGTTGGATAAATGATGGTTCAGCTTGGTACTACCTTGATCCAACAACTGCTGCAATGCAAACAGGATGGCAATATCTAGGTAATAACTGGTACTATCTCCGTTCATCAGGTGCTATGGCAACTGGTTGGGTGAAAGATGGTTCAACTTGGTATTATCTAGATGCTCAAAATGGTGATATGAAGACAGGTTGGGCTTATGTTGGTAACAGTTGGTACTACCTTCGTTCATCAGGTGCAATGTCTACTGGTTGGGTGAAAGATGGTTCAACTTGGTACTACCTAAATGCAAGTAATGGAGATATGAAGACAGGCTGGTTCCAAGTCAATGGTAAATGGTACTATGCCTATGGTTCAGGTGCTTTAGCTGTTAATACCACAGTAGGTGGTTACTACTTAAACTATAATGGCGAATGGGTTAAGTAATGAAGGCTAATGGTAAACTGTGATGGATATTTAACTTTGTATAATAGGTGGATAAAAGTCTTTAAAATAGGAAAAAACGCATAATATTAGGTGAACTGCACCCCAAAAGTTAGACAGAAAAAATCTAACTTTTGGGGTGTTTTTATTATGAAATTAACTTATGATGATAAAGTTCAGATCTATGAACTTAGAAAACAAGGATATAGCTTAGAGAAGCTTTCAAATAAATGTAACCGCCCAATAACGA